>JAZABE010000931.1:0-5058 GCA_036137535.1 Planctomycetota bacterium
ATTGGGTGCCCGTCGTTGAAAACAGAGGAAATTTTTTTCGCGGTTTTTGTCAAAGGTTTCATTGCGAGTTGCCTCAATCCCGTGGTCTTTCAACGCTTGCAGCAGTGCCCCGTGAATTAAGGGATAGAGATCTGAAGACCTGGGAACAATGTTCTGGTTTTCCCTGATGGTGAATGAATAGGTCAATTCAGCATCATGGAGAATGGCTCCACCGCCAGAATTCCGTCGCACCAACGGACACGTCAAACTTGCTGGATGCGTTTGGCGCTCACGCCAATTTTGGAAATAACCCAATGACAATGTTGGCTCTGACCATTGGTAGAATCGCAAAACAGGTGGGCCGTTTACTAGCTCATTTTTTTGTTCTTGCGATCCTTCTGGGTCGATAGCGTCTCCGGTTGACTGCATCAATGCTTCGTCTACAGCCATGTTCCAGCTGCCGGTTCCGGGGGGATCAATAATCAAACGAGCAGATTGAGAACTCATGTAAGCTCTCTCCGGAGTCAGCCTTCTTCGCCGCACTGTTTTTTGTAGGATGAGAAATCCATCAGTTTGGCCAAGCAGTCTTCGTCGGTAACTTTGGCTTTCATGATCCACCCTGCTCCGTATGGATCTTCGTTCAGAATCTCAAGCGTGTCGGGTAACTCGTGGTTGACTTCGGTAACGACCCCGTCTATTGGGCTGTACAGCGGGCTGACGGCTTTGACGGATTCGACTTCACCGAACTCTTTGGCACTTTCCAGGACAGAGCCGATTTCGGGAAGTTCCATGAAAACGAGGTCGGTTAGTTGCTCAACGGCATGCGCGGAAATTCCAATGGTTGCGATTTTGTCTCCATCGACCTCATCGATGGAGACCCATTCGTGTGTCTCGGCATAAAGAAACTGTTCAGGATTCATGTTTTCATCGCTTGTAAAAAGGAAGTTCACTCACAGTTGCAGCAATTTGTTTACCACGAATGTCGACAAAGACTGCATTGCCTAGTTCTGCATATTCCCTTGTTATGTATCCCATGGCAATGGGTTGTTGGAGCGTTGGTGAAAAAGTTCCACTGGTCACCTGTCCGACAGCATGGTCATTCACCAAGATTGTTGCGCCTTCACGACCTGCCCGTTTTCCTTCCAAAATCAAACCGACTCGAATCGGTAATGTTGAATTTTGGGTTGCGCGTTCAATGGCACTTTTGCCAACAAATTCCCGGTCTTTCATGCTAATGGCAAATTCAAGTTGGGTTTGTGCTGCATTAATGGATTCAGAAAGTTCATGTCCATAAAGCGGCATCGCTGCCTCGAGTCGCAGCGTGTCACGGGCAGCAAGACCGGCCGCGGTGACTTCGTGATCGTCGTGAAGTAGTTCCCAGACTGGGTTGGCCATAGCGTTGGGAACGATGATTTCACACCCGTCCTCCCCCGTGTAACCAGTACGACTCAGCAACAGCTCCATTCCGGCAATAGAGGTATAGCGGCAGTTAAAGTACTTGAGTTCTGAAAAATCGAAATTCAGCAGACGATTAATCTTTTCAACGGAACGAGGACCCTGAAACGCAATCATCGAAGATTCATTGGTTGAATCCACGATTTCAATGTCATGGCCATACTCTGCACGCTTTGCCTCCAACCAGGAGAGGATTTTGATTCGGTTTGAGGCATTAACCACCAGCATCAAGTCCTGTTGTTGACCGGAAGGCTTGTAAACCAAGATGTCATCAAGAATGCCACCGTCTGCCTTGCAGACCAGTGAATAGCGGATTCTGCCAGCAGGCATTCCGTTGACTTTGCGGGTTGTTAAACGATCCATAAAGGTTTCGCTTTCAGGACCCCGCAGATCGATTCTTCCCATGTGAGAGACATCGAACAATGTCGCTTGGTTTCGCGTTGCATTGTGTTCGTCCATGATGGACGAATATTGGATAGGCATTTCCCAACCAGCAAAATCGACCATGCGAGCACCGTTTTTCACGTGCCAAGAGTGCAAGCTGGTTGTGAGTTGAGGGCTATTCAAATCAATGTTCCAAGCGGCATGATTGCTGCGAATACACCATTGTAATGGTGAAGAGCTGTAACGGTAGGAGCCAAGCCGGATTTTCCGTGGCCCAAGTACAATTAAGTTAATATCTCTTTGATGACACGTGGATGGGTAACGCCGGTCAGTTTTTCCTTAAGCCCATTCCGCTCATAAAAAAGGTCTTCGTAGTGAATGCCGAGCTGATGCAGCAGGGTGGCATGCCAATCCTCAACGCTGACCCGGTCTTCGACCGCCGCAAATCCAAGCTCATCCGTTTTGCCAAGTAATGTGCCCTGTTTGATTCCTGCCCCCGCAAACCAGGTCACCATGGCATTTTTGTTATGGTCCCGGCCGGAGTTTTCCGGTTTTTTGTCGTCGGATAGTTGTGCGATGGGTAATCGGCCAATTTCTCCGCCCCAAACCACCAGCGTTTCGTCCCAGAGTCCTCTCTGTTTTAAGTCAGTTAACAGTGCTGCAATGGGCTGATCCGTTTTTTTGCAAGCGTATTTCAGTGAAGATCCGATATTGCTGTGATTGTCCCAAATTTGAGACTCGATAAAAAGCTGGACGAATCGAACGCCTCTTTCAATGAGTCGCCGGGCAATCAAACATCGTCGACCATACGTTTCGGTTGCCGGATCATTTAAACCGTACATGGCCTTGGTGGATTCTGACTCTTGGGCAAGGTCAAGGGCATCCGTGGCTTCGATCTGCATTTTTGCCGCCATTTCATAACTCTTGATTCGAGCTGCGAGCTGCGGTTGGAAAGGCCGCTGCAATGCGTGCTTGCGGTCTAGCCTTTTCAACAATTTTGTTTCTAGCTCTGTGACCGTTTCGGGCTGTTGAAAGCCTTGCTTCAGGTTCACCACCGGGGTTCCTTTTCCCCGAAACCGGACCCCTTGAAAACTCGGAGGCAGAAAGCCGGCTTGCCAACTATCAATGCCGTTGACGGGAAGTCCCTTAGGATCGTCCAAAACCACGTAAGCTGGTAGGTTTTCATTTTCACTTCCCAGGCCATAAGTGATCCAGGAACCCAGGCTGGGTTTGCCTTCAAATTCGACCCCGGAGTGAATCTTGTAAATGGCCGGTTCATGGGTCAGGTTACTGGTGTGCATGGAACGAACCAGTGCAACTTCATCAACTTTCTTAGCGAAAAAAGGCATGACCTCGGAAACCCACATCCCGCTTTCACCATGGCGTTTGAACTTGAATGGGCTTTTCATTAGGGTGCCCGCTTTGTCCGGAAACTCCACTTCATTGGCAATTTGATTGAAATATTCTTTTCCGTGGTTTTTTGCCAATTCGTCTTTCGGATCAAAAAGGTCCATCTGGCTGGGGCCACCATTCATGAACAGGTGAATGACAGATTTGGCCTTGGGTGTTGAGGAGGGAAACTGGAATTTTTCAGCCGATAAGGGATCAAAAGCCAAGAGTTCTTTTTGGAAAAGGTGTATCAGCGCGGTGGCTTGCAGGCCTTGTCCCACGCTTTTCATAAAGGATCGTCGATTTTGGCTGCTCGTTTGGTCCATGGAATTAATCGGTATACAGGAACTGGGCAGTATTGATCAGAGTGTGACAAATCGTCGCGATCGATTTTCTCTGGACTTTTGGATCCGTGGGTGAGAGTGACAGTTCTTGCGACCACTGCTGGTTGAGCTGATTAAAGTAATCTTGGTACTCATTCACTTCATCAAGAGTTGGCGGTTTGCCAAAGGTTGTGAGACACAGTTCGGAAATCATCCGTCCGAAGTCGTTGCTCAATTCCTCTTGCAGACTTTTGGCGAGTGATTGACACCAAGTGTGAACTTGTGCATTGTTCGTCAGGTGTAAGGCCTGTTGGGGAACGATTGATGTTTTCCGGACAATGCAATTGGGACCCATTTGAGGATAGTCAAAGCTTTCCAGGATTGTGGGGATTTTTGACCTTCGGTGAAGCACATAGATAGACCGTGTCCAACCGCCAGTGGAGAGTCGCTTGGAAAGAATCAGGCCATTTCCCTGTTCTTCAACAGGCCGGGGGGGGCCAAATTTGTGGGAAGACAGCTGACGAGTGATTTTTAGAATGGCATCGCGAACCGTTTCTGCGGAAAGCCGCTTTAGGGGCATTCGCGAATACAGGCTGTTATCAGGATCGATTTTGAGGGTCTTCTGTTCGACCTGGGAGCTTTGTTGGTAGGTTCGACTGGTGACCATTCGTCGAATCAATTGTTTAACGCTCCACGCATCGTCAATGAATTGGACTGCCAAGTAATCGAGTAATTCGGGATGGCTTGGCTTGGCGCCGGTTTTGCCGAAATTATCAAGGGTCTCAACAATACCTTTGCCAAAAAGAGAGTGCCAGACTCGATTGACAAAAACCCGTGACGTCAAAGGGTGTGACTCTGAGGTAATCCAATTTGCGAATGCCAAGCGGCGTCCCGATTTTTGAGTTTGGTGCTGGATTTTTTCGATTTGAAATACTGGTCGCTTGATTGAAGCTAATGCAAACTCGGGAAGGTTGGGTTCGATTTTTTCTCCCGGCGTTAATGGGTTGCCACGTAATAACAGATAGGCCGGAGAGGGTCTTCCTCTCGACCAGAGTGCGCGAATGGAAATCTTGCCCTCTTTAGCGGATTCCAAAACGTAGCTTGGAACGTCACTGGCCAACCGCGATGTGGGTATTTCCAGGTTGCGATTTTCCGGTTTCAACCAGTCATGCTCGTCGTAGGCTCCTTTGAAGATCGCTGACAACCGGTAGTAGTCCTGTTGGGGAATGGGGTCAAATTTATGGGCGTGGCACCGAGAGCAGTTAACGGTCATTCCCAGAATGGCAGAACCCAAAACCTGGATTTCATCAGCAATGACATCGAGGCGATCCGGGACAAAATTGGTGATATCTTGAAAGGTTCGGTCGGGAGTGGTTCGCAAAAAACCCGTAGCGACCAGCGATTCGTAAATTTTTTCATTGATTTTGTTTTTGGGGTTTTCATAATCGAACAATTCATCACCAGCCAATTGTTCGACCAGGAATTGGTTGAAGGGCTTGTCCCGGGAAAACGACTGGATAACATAATC
>JAZABE010000932.1:0-7074 GCA_036137535.1 Planctomycetota bacterium
TCGATGTTTATCGTCTTTTACCTCTCAACACCCGGAAGACTCGCGATTGATCGTTTGGCATTGCGAATTCCAATAATCGGAAAAATCTTCCGATTGGCCGGGACTGTCACTTTTGCCCAAAGTTTGAGTGTCTTACTTCGCAGTGGGATTAGCGTCATCGAAGGTTTATTGACGGTGGAACAAATGCACTACAACCAGTTTCTGGCCGGATGTGTCCGCAACTCCCGCGAAAACGTCACCCAAGGGAGAAGCCTAGCATCAGCATTGTCAAACTCGCAAGGCTACATGCCGCTATTGCCCAACATGACCGCAGTTGGGGAGCAAGTCGGAAACTTGGACGAAGTGATGGACGAAGTCGCAACATTTCATGATGAGCAATTAAAAACAATGATCAAGAGTTTGTCGGCGTGGGTCACTCCGGCAACAACAATTATCGTAGGAAGTATCGTTGGCTATGTTTATATCGCCTTCTTTCTAGCCCTTTTTGCAGTAGCCAGTTAAACATTTATTTTAGGAATCGATTTAAGATGCCAAATCAATATATACTCATCCTCCTTTTATCTGCATTTATCTTCACCAATGCCAAAGCGCAAGGCGAGGCCAATCTCCAGGAAAAGGATCCGACCAAACCCTCCAAGTTGATTGAAGAAACCAAGAAAAAAATCCGCGAAGTTGAACAATTCGATACGCTGAAAACAGCCTATGAAAAATTGACCGCGGACAAGCAAGCAATGGAATCCAAATTAAGTGGAGCAATCGAAAAGCTCAAAACCGACAAGAACGAGACTGAACAAAGACTCCAAAACAAACTGGCCGCGGAAAAACAAGAGGCGGACAACCGTTTGCAAGCAAAAACGGCAGAACTCACGGCCATCATCGACGCATTGAAAACCGAGAATCAAAAACTGAAAACTGATTTCCAAACGCAATTGTCTGCAGTTCTCAAAGAACTCAGTGACCTTAAAGCCAAAAAATCAAAAGAAGCCGAAATCATTCTTCCGTCAATCACCGTGAAATCTAAAACGATCTCCGCAGACGGGGCAATTGCCGCACTGCAGATTGGCAAAACCACCGACTATTACCGCCAAAACGAAACCACCAAAATCAAGACACAGGATGGTTCAGTGATCGCGATGCACATCAAATCAATTACCAAGAACTTGGTGTTAATCGAATTCCCTGAAATCAAAAAGACGCTAGCAATCCGTTGATTGCTGCTCGATTTCTTCACCGGTCCTCTCCCAATTGCGCAAAAGCGGCTGACTAACCGTTAAAGTTGCGAATCAAATTTGACGATCAAACGGGTAAGCCAAACTTTAGGGTTTGGCGCCGTTTTACCGTTTCCCTACCCCGCAGTGACTTTTTTCAAGTGCAGTCGCGGGGAAATTTGTAGTCCGGTGATTCCGTTGAGAAGTGTTGGTACATTATTTATCTTAATTGCTTGCTGCTTCGCCGGTGGATGCGCTAAGCACCACTTGTCGGTGTCTAAACTATCACTGAACCCCTCCGTCCAGCAAACGACTGAACCCAAAGATGCAAACGGGCTTAAAGTTCAAGTCTATGGTGATCAGGTAACTCCCGAGTTTCTTCAAAAAGTCCAAGCTGAAAAAACAATCAGTCAGGCGTCCAACACCGGGTCCCTTAAAGCTTTTCAAAGCCGTGGCACCGAACAACAAGATTCCGGTGCCAGCAACCGACAGCTAAACACCGTCTCAAGAACCACTAGCTTTACAAGCAAACCACTTGTTGGTCCGTCAACCAAAACCGTTGGGCAAGTTATCCGGGAAACAAGATTAGTTCCGGCTGAACCCAAACCGATTACTAAAACCAAACTAACTGATCAAACACACAATCAAGATTTGTGTTTTTCCTTGACAGGCATCACCCTCTCTTCTCAGGGGACACGCTATGCCGTCATTCTGTCAAATCGATCCAAATCGCAAATTGTTAAAAAGGACAGCAACGTAATTATTAACGGCAATGGCCCACCATTGAAATTCGTTGTTGAGGAAATAACAGAAAACGCTGTCTATTTGCGAGACCTCAACGCAAACACAAGATTGACGGTTACCTATAATGAAAAACACCAATAAATATATAGTCGGTTTTCTCTGTTCCTTTCTATTTTCCTATTCAACCTGCGGACTTGCAGCTCAAGAAAAGCCCGGGGTGGTCAAGGCAGTCTCCAGTTCGAATCAAGAATTTGAAGCAGCAAAACAAGAAATATTGCGCCAAATTGATTTCAAGGACGCCACCATCTCCGATGCGTCCAGGATGATTTCGGAGCTTTCCAATCTCAACGTCGTGGCCACCCATGAGGCCGGTGAAAAAGGAATCACCCTTTTCATGAAAAACGTTCGTGCCATCGACGCGGTTGAAACCACGGCGAGAGTGGCCGGTCTCTGGTTTCGAGAAGACCCGAATACCCAGACGATCCGGATCATGACAACCGAAGAGTACCAGGATGACATTATTATTCGGCGAGACGATGTTACCCGTGTTTTCACCTTGCTCCACCCCAATGCAGTGAGTGTAGCCACCTCAATCCGGAATCTTTACGGAAACCGTGTTCGTCTGAGCATCACTTCGTTTGATGATGACATGCTTCTACAACAAGGGGCGATGATGTCTTCAGGACTCGCCTTTGGCGGCATGATGGGCGGCGGCATGATGGGCGGCGGCATGGGCATGATGGGTGGCATGGGCGGCCGGTTCGGCGGCAATACCAGTGGATTCGGCAACGTCGGCGGCAGCATGATGGGTCGCGGCATGATGGGCGGCGGCATGATGGGCGGCATGATGGGCGGCGGCATGATGGGCGGCGGCATGATGGGCGGCGGATTTGGTGGCATGGGCGGCGGATTCGGTGGCATGGGCGGTGGATTTGGTGGCAACGCCAACAACCAACAGGTTCAAAGTATTCGAGATCAAATACTTGATGAAACCCTCAGCACGGAGCAATTGAACCGAATCCAAAAAAGCCTGGATCGACAGCCCAATCAAGACGGGACCGTCACAACGACTGACGTCAGTGAAGCAGCCCAAAAAGAACAAACCATTTTCGTCACCTTGAATCGCAGCCATAACTTGGTCATGGTTCGAACAGGGGACAAAGACGCGATGGAGGCCATCGAGAAATTGATCAACGAAATTGATCGCCCTACACCCCAGGTTTTACTGGAAATGAAAATTATCGAGGTTTCTCTTGACGACGATTTTCGTTCAATTTTTGATATTCAATTCAACAATGGCCCCCAAGGACCAAGCGTTGCAAACCAAAACCTAAATAATCCATTTTTGAGCGATGCAACGACTGCCGCGAAAAACATTGCTGGGCTAGGAAACTTTCCTGCAGAAGGCGGTACATTTGTCTATCAATTTTTGAACGACAACATCCGTGCCAGAATCGAGTTGCTGCAAACCAATAACCGGATCGACACATTGGCAACGCCCCTGCTATTAGCCTCGAATAATAGACCGGCTCGTATATTTGTTGGTGAAGAAAGAGTCTTGGTTCGCAGTGTCAATTCTACTGTGATCGCTCCAGGGCTGGGCAATGCAACAACAGGCATTTCACCTGTCACCGAAATCACTGACATTGGGACCAGTCTTTTTATTGTTCCCAAAATCAACGCAGATCGAACTGTGACATTAATCGTCAATCAAAACAATTCGACGGTCAATGTTGGTGCCGCCAACATCCCGGTTGCCGGTCAAAATGGTGTGGTTACCAATTTCCCAATTGACACCGTCAATACTTCAAACATTTCGGGTACCGTGGTCGCCAAGGACGGTTTAAGTGTTGCCATCGGTGGACTGATTCGAGAAAACACCACGGATGCAGTCCAGCGAGTGCCAATTTTAGGCGACCTGCCATGGATTGGAGCTCCCTTCCGGCGGACTGTACAAAGCACCACCAAGTCAGAGTTGGTTTTATTAATCACCCCTCACGTGATTACGACGCCAATCGAAGGGCTGGAACGCTCTGCAGACCGAATCAAACAGTTGTCAGAAAATGGAATGACAGATGACTATCTTTCACCCGAAAAATTTATCAGTGGCCCCAACCAGCCTTGGACACCCAGTCGGCTGAACAAAGGTTACCAGCGGACAGTGGGAGAACCGACTGGTGTTGCTCCAGCGGGGAAAAAAGTGCGGATTCAGGGCAACTGATTTTTCGGTAGTCAAAAGGTCTACATCCACTCAAGTCAAACCCAACCCCGAAATCACCTTTGGTTGTGATTTCGGGGTTTTCAAATCCCGATGCAGGGAACGAGTCGTTTTGATTCCCGGCCCGACCGATGCGATCGGTTGCAGATCGCGCCGAGCAATAGCCTTGTTTTGAAGCAAGGAGGCACCGGTCATGCCACGCGAGAAACTCGATCCATTTTCACTCCATCGCCGTGGGCAATGTTTTTCCTGGCGAAAATCTGGAATTCCTTATGAACTCCTAAACGCCTGCGAATTCCATGAAAGGCCCGGTAGATCACTGCATAAGCTCCCATCAACGGCCCCTGTTTGACCAGGCTACCTAGCCAAGGCCCTTGAATGATTTCGAGACCCGCCTCGCCTAGGAATTTACCGAGGTTGTCATAGGTAAAGGTGTAAGTGTGTTCAGGTGCCCAAAATTTTCGGTAAGCTGTCCCGAGCTTTCGCACCTTGGGCGACGCAGCATCCGGAGTTTCGACGAATAGAATTCCTCCTGGTTTTAAGACACGACACCACTCAGTCAGCGTCTGGCGAACATCGGCAACGTGCTCAATAACATGCCAGTTCACTACCACATCAAATGTGTGATCATCAAACGGGAGTTCAAAACCACCGACTTTCTTGACATCAAGTCCTTTGGAACAGCAATAATCAACAGCATCCCCGCTGACATCAACACCTTGCGCCTCCCACTTGAATAATTTCGCGGCCTCAAGTGTGGCGCCAATGCTGCACCCGACATCGAGAATCCTAGGAACACCACTGCCTGTTTTTCCCAATAAAGGTTGAATACGATTCAAACGAACCCTGGCAGTGCGAATCTTCTTGGCTCTGTGTTTTTCATACCCCTTGTGATAGGACGATTCATAGGCAGCTTCGGTAACAATTTTTCCATATTGGTAAAGCTCGCAGTGGCTGCACAACCACAAGGTACTGGACCCCTTGATTTCGAACTTTGCCAAACCCTTCTCACCGCACAACTGGCAGGGCAATTCACAACTTTCCATTCCTACATTCCAAATGCATATTCAAGAGTCCCTGATCATTATTGTTTATTGAAAATGATAAAAGACGGATTTCCAAGTTCCCCGGCGAAGTCCGGCCTTTTCCGCAAAAACAGCTTAAATCCCGGACTAATCCGGAAGAAATACGGTTATTTCCGATCTTTTTGTACGAAACCCCATGCTGATTGCCACTCATACAATAGACCGATGATTTAACCACAGGAATCCCATGAAGCTCACCCTGAGAACCTTGATTGCTTTTTTGGATGAGACTATCGACGAAAATGATGCTGCCGAACTTCGCAAGAAGATCAAAGAATCCGAAGCAATCCGCGAACTCATTGAAAGAATCCGCCAAATCATTTCCCAGCCCCAGCTCATGGCCCTGCGAGTGGCGGGCAAAGGTCTCGGTGCGGATTCCAATTACTCAAGTGAATATATTGACAACACGTTAGATCTTGAACAGGTCGCAGAATTTGAAAAGCTGGCAATCGATTCAGACATGTTACTGGCCGAAATTGCCGAATCGCATCAGATCCTCGCAAATTTCAATCAAACCGATGAAGCGGTTTCCCTCCGACTTCAAAGTCGTTTGCACAAAACGGTACAGACAATCTACCCAGTAGACCCGGAAGAACCCGAGGTTTTCCCGGTGATTGAAGACCATTCTTCAATTCACGAAGATTACGAAGATGTTAGTCCTCCCAAAAAGAAAAAAACAAGAACCAACCTAGCTCCTCCAATCATCGAAACGGTCCAAGATGGGGATCCAGCCAATCCCGTCACTCATTCTCCTACTGTACACGCTCCACCCGTCATTCAATCCATCCAACCGCCACCGCCCACATCATCCATTGAAGATTCAAATGGCCCTCTTCAACCCGGCCTGACACCGCTCAGCTCCAACACCAAAAAAAGCAAAGGGTCAGGTTGCTCCCTGGGTGAACCCACGGACCCAAGCGACAAAAACCAACAACCCCGCATCAAGATCCTACCCGTGGTTCTCGCAACCGCCTGTATTACCAGTTTGCTTTTTTTAGTGATCGCCTCATTCGTAAATCCGAACGTTCCGGAAATCGCCAGTAACGATCTGAAAAACAACGTCAAATCGTCCACCCAAGAACAAGCCAATCACAAGGAACAAACCAGCAAACCTGAAACAGATGGGTCCTCCACAGAAACCGGGGGGGAAGTCACTCGACCGATACTGAAAACAAAATCAAACAAGGAACAACAAGGGGAACGACCAACAACGATCCCCACCCGGGATTCAAAAACAACCGCAGCCGGGAACGGTTCAAACCCAAAGGAGCGTCCACCACAAACACCTGAAACCATCGCGGAAAGGCAGGGGCAAGAAAAAGAGGTGGTCAACCTGTTCAAAGACAAGGACTACGAAAACAAAAAAACACCGCTTCCCGAAAGTCGTGAACTGGCAGCAAACACTAATACGAATCAATCAACAGTACCAAAGATCGATCCGTCTAAGAAGTTGACCGATACCAAGGTGCTCATGTCTAAGACAGCTTCGCTGGTCAACGGACCAAGCATTGGGATCATAAAATCAGACCAAGAGCCAGCCGTTCGTCGAACAAATCTTAACGAAGCAAAATGGGTCAGCCTAGGCCAAGAGCAAACGATACACCTGAACGACCGTGTTGCAGCACTGCCAGGATGTCGCCCGACAATTGAAATCATGGGTAGCGTTCGCTTACACCTTTTTGGTTTTTGCGAAATCGAGTTCAAGGAGAATCCGGGAAAAGTGATTCCGCAACTCCTCGTTCGCAACGGCATCGTAACACTGGAAAACATGAAAGACCCCAACAACACGATTGACGTTTCCATTCAAGGCACAAATTAC
>JAZABE010000933.1:0-1417 GCA_036137535.1 Planctomycetota bacterium
CATTGAAGCCAGGATTGGCAAGAATGGTTTTGATTTCATCGTACAGACCGTTGTGTTTCATGAATTCATCGTAAAAATAAAACGGAACCGCCATTCCCTGAGGTACGGTTCCCTCGGGAAATTTAAAGTCATGAAGCGTTGCCAGGTTGGCTGCCTTGACTCCGAATTTTTTGGAGTCCTCGAACTTGATTTGCTTGAGGTCGGTAATGGTTTTCGCGGTGAAATCTCGTGGCGGTGACTGAGGCTTGGATGGCCGCAGTTGTGCAAAGTGTTGCTCGACTTCCGTTTTCTTGGCTTCGCGGAGGGAGTAGCCTTCGGCGGTCACTCGGTAGTGCACGAATTTTCCAACCAAAGATCTGATCTGTGGGTTGTCGAGTGCGTTATTGATAAACGCGTTGGGAATCTGATCTTGGATGGCCCGCAGGTTGACGTGTGACAGTGGTGTTTGCCGCACTTCGGAAATGACTCCCGCGACTCGTGGCATTTGGTTGGGAAGTGTTTTGCAGATCACGATTTCACGGGGAGAGGGCCGTGCTTGGTTGTCCATGATTTTTAACAAGCCGTAAGATTCGGCGCTATTGAGCGGCAGGTATCCGATATTGGAATAGAGGTGTTCGTCAAGGTGGACTGAAATGTCGGAATTGTCATATTTGGCCTTGTCGCGTTCGTATTGACGGATGTTCCCATTGAGCGGGTGAAATGAAAGTTTTCCTTCCAGAAAAGGCGCTTTGTGGATCAGGGTTTTCGTGACATATTTGATTTGTTCAAACGTGTAGGAGTCATTGGGTTGAAAATCGATGATATACAAACCCGTTTTTCCATCAGGCGTTTTTAAACGTGGCAAATAGGTGATTGCACCACGGATTGCTCCACGGCTGTTGATTGATAGCATTCCCATATAGGGTGGATGGGCGCGGTGGTTGTTGGTGTTCATGAAATACGTTTTGGCGTTATTGGTTTGCGCGTTCTCGATGATGAACTTCACAAATTCAAGGTTAGCCAGGTAGGCGTCGCGTTTGACGTCCGGGCCCTTGTAGGAAAGTTTCTCATACATTGCCCGGTCCGGGATTTGGGCGACGCCCAATTCAAATTTCAAATCTTCCGGCTCCACCCGTTCACCCCTCTGGCCACTCAACCCGCCTCGCCCTGATCTTCCAGGCTGTGCCAGTAAAAAGCTGTTGATTCCAAAGCAACAAAGGAGAAGTGTTAAGAGCGGTTTCATTGCAAATCCAGTTGGGGCTTAGTGCAGGTCTGGGACAAGGGCCGAGTCGGTTCCAGATTCAATTTTTATTGATTAATTGGTGCATGGATGCAGCAAGGGAATCACCAAATCGAACAAAGAATTTTCCGCTGCCGAGATAATGGTATGGGCGATCGCTGCCGACGGCACACCATTCTGCGAAGTGATTTTGCCATC
>JAZABE010000934.1:0-3227 GCA_036137535.1 Planctomycetota bacterium
TGCTTCGCCACACAAAACGTCCTCTTGTGTGAATAATGGGCAGAGATAAAAGGGCTTGGCATGCACTGTTGCAAATAATGAGGTTGATTCTGGCACAGCTCGACAGGATCAAACCCGGAGCCGATGAACTGGCGTTTGTCGGTGATCCAGCTGGCAAGAATTACACAGCATTGGTCACCCAAAACTATGGCAAGGGACGTTCCGGTGCCTTGCTGGTTGGCGACCTGTGGCGCTGGGCTTTAAACCGAGAAGTCGTCGAAGAAAATGATTTGGGCAGTGCTTGGCGACAAACAATCCGGTGGCTGGTTGGAGACGTTCCGGGTCGAATCGATGTGTCGGTTGAGCATTCCAAGGAGATTCTTTCAGACTATCAGATTAAAGTCAAAGTTCGCGATGAAGAATTCATCCCACTGGACAACGCCGAAATTGAAATCTCAGTGACCAAGCCAGACGGGACCGTCGCCCAAATATTACCCCAACAAAGCGATCTTGAATCCGGACTGTATGTTGTGGATTTCCCGACGCTCAAAGGCGGTGAAGGAAATTATCTAGCCAAGGTTGTTGCCAAGAATCCTGATGGAACGCTGATTGGATCTCGCCAGGCCGGATGGGTTTATTCACCGGCAAACCAAGAGCTGAAAACACTCAACCCGAACCGGAAATGGCTCGATGACTTGGCAAAACGCACCGGAGGTGAAATCATTGAAGCCGACGACCTGGACGAATTCGTAACCGGGATCCCCAACAAAAAGCTGCCCAGAACAGAAACTGCCATTTTTCCGCTCTGGCACCACATGGCTTTTTTCTGGGTTGCCCTCATTTGCCTAGTCACCGAATGGGGCATCCGCAGGGTTAATGGGCTACCCTAGTCAACTTCACCCTCAATCTCCTATCTTCCATGCGTTTTCCATTGATGATCCTGGTTTCGGTTTTTGCCGTTTTCAATCGATTTGAACTCGCTGAATCCCAGGATTCTATCCCAGGTAATCCCCAAATCAGCTGGGACGGAAAAAGCCTCTTCATTCAATTTCAGTCCAAGAAATGGAAATCGATCTCAAAACAGATTAACCGCTCGAACAACCGCTTGATCGTCCGTTTGACTTCCCCTAAAGACTCACCGCCCATTCTGGGAAAAACCTCGATTCAACCCAATAAACGGGGCATCCAGTACACCCCCCGATTCAGCTTCATTCCAGGAACGCAACTGGAGATTGCCCTAGGAAACCAGTATCGCGGTTTGTACACGGTTCCCATCGATCGCTGCCGGAAAACCAAAGTGGTCAGGGTTGCCCCCCGCGCAGAGCAATTGCCAGCTAATCTCCTGAAATTTTATGTTCATTTTTCTGGACCCATGCAAAAGGGAAACATCTACAAATACCTTTCGATCGTTGACCTAGAAACTCAAAAGGTGGTTGAATTGCCTTTTCTAGAAATTCAAGAAGAGCTTTGGAGCCGTGACCAGAAACGCCTGACGCTCTTCTTGGACCCCGGTCGAATCAAACGGGGCCTGAAGCCGCGCGAAGAAATGGGCCCCATTTTTAAACCAGGAAACAAATACGCTTTGCGCATCTCAAGTCAATGGCCGGACGCACAGGCTCGTCCCTTGGATTCTAATTTTGAAAAATTGTTTTTGGCAATGCCTGAAGATGGGCAAACTCCCCAGTACCAAAACTGGTTAATCCGGTCTCCAAAATTGAATTCCGTTGACCCACTGAAAATCCAATTCGATGAACCGCTGGATTCAGCCCTAGCGCAGCGGGTTATCACGGTGAGGCATCAGGGAAAGCAACTGACATTCAAGGAAACCCAACTGATTCAGCAGGGAGGTGGTATTCAGCTGCTCCCCAATCAAAACTGGCAGCCAGGTCGCTATCAGATCCGGATTGGCTCCGAACTAGAAGATCTCTGTGGCAATCGGATCGGAAGGGCATTTGACATCAACTTGCAAACCCAACCCAAGCCCGTTGAAGCCGAATATTACGAATTGGGATTCGACGTCAAATAAGTGCAACGACAAATCTCAGGATTGAAAAACAGGTCGCAACTCAATTCAACCGGGGGAACAAGCCAAAGCGGAGTCGCCGGCAACGGACTTTCATTTTTCCACTGTTCCCAGCGCCCAATTCGCCATCGGTAAACATTCCAAAATCTGGATTCAAATCGCTCGGCAAAACTTCACCGTCAGCCAAGTTGACCATCCAGAGATTGCGGAACTGCACAGGATCACCATGATCCTGAAACCAAATCGGACCCGGCTCCGGACTCTCTTTTTGTCCCGCGCCCGTTTTATTCAACAGTTCATAATTGTCATGAATTTTTACGCCGTTATGAACAACTGTGATTCTGGCTTTCTTGACCCGTTTTCCCTGATCATCAAATTTGGCAGCATAAAAATAGATGTCGTAGGTTTGCCAGGATTCCGGGGGTAAGGCCATATTGATATCGGCACTTTTCTGTCGATACAAACCACCGCAACGATTTGGCTCCAGATCCAAACCAAAGGAATCAAGAATCTGGACTTCGTACCGACGTTGAATATAAACACCGCTGTTTCCCCTAGCCTGACCGTTCTTCATTGGATCAAACGGTGTTTTGAATTCAACATGCAAGCGAACATTATGCACACGGTCAACAGTCTCAGAACCAATTCCCAATGTACCATTGGAGTTCACGCGTGCGTTCTTTAATCGCGGCTTGTCCCGGCCATTGAACAAGACCATCGCATTTTCAGGGGGCTGAAGCTGCATCGTAGGACTCTCTCGGTGAACCTTGCGAAAGGTACCAATACGATAATTTTCCCGGTAAACAAAAATCACGTCTTTGTACGGTCTTAAGTATTTGAAAGTCACCGGTAATTCCGGGCTCTCGAACGATGCATTACCGTATCCATGACCTTTTAAAAGTGTGCGCCCTTGGCGATCCCATCCTGCCCCAGGAAGTCCGCCGTCAAGTAAATAGGCATCAAATGTCGTCTCACTGGTCGCCACCACTTGGAATCCCGATTTCGACGGAAAATTCGGAAGGACGATCCTGCCAACATATTCGCCCTGTATATCAAAAGCTGACTGAAGCTCAGGTGATCTTTCTTGGGCCTGTAATTCCAGGCTCATTAAAATCAGGATGACCGCCGGAATCAAACAACGTTGCAGAGAGGTGGATTTTTTCATCGGAAAATGTTCAGTGGCCGTTGTCAAAAATTGGGGAAACAAAAGTCTAGTTTGCTTTAG
>JAZABE010000935.1:0-7117 GCA_036137535.1 Planctomycetota bacterium
CCAGAGCCAAGGCGCTAGTCGAGAGCCCGGCCTGGCCCAAAAAGACCCGCCGATCCAAAAGTCGCCTGCCCAAGGCTGAAAGTGATTCTGGTGAGTTCATAAAATTCAAGGTAAAAAGGCAAACTCATTGGAATTGATCAACGCCCGGCAAACCGCTGCCAACCCGTAGGCTTTGGCAACCTGGTAACAATGGTCCCGTTCGACGGAAGTCGGGCTGCGTCCCAGTAACAATTGGAAACAGCGATCCACGGGTTGGTGCTGTATCCCGTCGGAGCTTTTAGTAGCCCGCTCGGCAATCCGGTTCGATTGATCCAACACAAAATCGCTGTTGAGCAGGTTTAAAGCCTGCAGTGGCGTCGTTGACACTGGTCGCTTGGCCCTCACCTGCCCACAATCGGGAAAGTCAAACGCCGTAAAAATCTGGTCATCCACCCGCCGCATTCGCTCTTGGTAAATCATCCGCCGCCAGGTCTGTGGACCATGGTTGTCGACAACTTCCCACTGGGCATAGGTTTTCTTCACGTTATGGATCCGGTACCCTCGCCCCCCAATCGCTCGGTCCAATACCCCGGACGCTTGCAAAATCGAATCCCGAATCACTTCAGCTTCGACCCGCTTGGGCGGGAATCGCCACAACAACTGAGAACGGGCGTCTTTGACCAAGGCTGTTTCAATCGGTTGGCTCGATTGACGAAACGCGTGGGACATTACCAACAGGCGAACCAGCTGTTTGATCGACCAAGGTTTTTTTACTTCTGGTTTGCCCGTAGTTGGGTTTGCACCGTTGGCTGCTGAAAACTCAGAGGCCAACCAGTCCAGTAATTCGGGGTGAGTCGGCTTCGCACCCGCGGTCCCAAAATCACTGGTGGTCGAGACAATCCCCCTTCCAAAAACATGGTGCCACACCCGGTTGACCATTACCCGGGCCGTCAATGGATGGCTTGCGTGCGTAACCCATTCGCCAAAGGCAGCTCTTCGCTTTTGCCCAGGGTCCTGAGTATTCAAACCCAAATCACCTTCAAGAATTACCGGGGCTGCTGGCAGGACTACGTCCCGGGGACTTTCCGGGCTTCCCCGCAACAAAACGCGGGTGGGTTGGGGTGGAACCAGACGCCCCACAAAGCTAGGTCGCGGCCCTGCCTCGGCGAGCATTTCAATGAACCGCTGAATTTCGTCAAGTGACTTTTGTCTCTGAGGATGTTTCTCATTTAACTGTTTGTTCACAAACCAGGTCCCAATCCAGTTCCGCCATTGCCCCGATTCGGTCATCACCTGGACGTCAAATTCGTAGCGAGGCAACCAGGGCTTTTGAGTCAAATAATCCGTGTCATAAAAATATTCCCGATTACTGCTCAAGCGAATCCGCTCCAAGGTCTGAGGCTCTTGGAAATCAAATTGCAACCAAGGTCTCTCTTTTGAATTTTTGGGAACGTTAGCCCGCCAGGTCATCGTTCCAAACTCACCGTCATTAACCCGTTCAATAGGGTTCCGACGATCGTTGCCTTTTTCCGGAAAACCGGAAAGTTGCACCCCATGGCGACGGTGAACCAGATTTTTCTGCGGGGCTTTGGGACCAAATATTTCCAGCTCATCCAGGTTAACATTTGGCTGTTTGAACCGAATGCGGACGGCCCGAGTGGTGCAAGGAGCAAAATGCAGTTCCCGGTAGGCACCCCAGTTCTCTTCCCATCCACCCAGCTTGCGTAACTTTTTTCTTTGCTGGGCAATCATTTTCTTGATTTCCTCTCCCCGCTTTCGCCGCGGATGGTCTTCAGAAAACTCCGGCAGACGGCTGCCAAATTCCACATCCTGAAACACGCCAGTCAGGGCGTAATAATCCCGGATCGTGAGCGGGTCAAACTTATGATTGTGGCAACGGGCGCAGCCAATCGTAACGCCCAGAATCGAGGCCCCCACGGTTTGCAGAATCTCATCCAAGCGGTCTGCCCGCGCCTGTCGGATCGCTGAAGGTTCGCGACCCACCGTTGCCGCCGGAACATGGGGTCCGGAAACCAGGAATCCAGTCGCTTCGCCCATCCCCAAAGAATCACCGGCGAGCTGTTCCCGGATAAACTGATCGTACGGTTTATCTTCATTAAAAGCCCGTACGACATAATCCCGATAAATCCAGGCATTTTTCCGGTATAGATTCGACTCTGAACCATTGGTTTCGGCCCAGCGAATCACGTCCAGCCAATGCTGAGCCCAGCGTTCCCCAAAATGGGGTGACTCCAACAGGGAATCAACCAGTTGGGCATAGGCCGTTTCTGGATCTTCCTGTTCAGCCAAGAGAAACGATTCAAGCGTTTTGGGCGTCGGCGTCAGGCCCGTCAGGACAATTGATACCCGTCGTGCCAGCGACCTCGGATCCGCAGTCGGCGAAAACTTGATTCCATTTGCTTCCAGCTGTCGATTCAAAAAACTGTCCACCGGTGACCGATAAGCACTGTGGGGAACCGGGGGCCGGATGATCTTCTGAAATGACCAGTGGCTGCTTTTAACCTTGGGCGCAGCCTTCATTTGCCCCGGCCAAACCGCACCTTCACGGATCCAACGACTGATCAAATCGATTTCCCGTTGTGGAATCTTCGCTTCATCGGGAGGCATTTTCATTTCCGGATCCAGGTGACTGATCAAGTCGACCAGGTAACTTTTCCCGGGTTCACCCGGAACCATCGCAGCGACTCCTGAATCGCCTCCGGTCAATAGATTTGCTCGCAAATCCAGCCGCAATCCCGATTCCTGTTGATCTTCTCCATGACAATCCCAGCATCGTTTTTCCAGGATCGGCTGAATGTCACGGGCAAACTGGATCTCATCTGCCACGACAACCGGGTGAATTCCAAAGAACCAATACCAGACAGAAACGCCGGACCAAACCAGCAGCCCGAGTTGTCGTTTTGACTTCAGAAGATTCATACCTTGCCTGCGTTTCCCCGGTGCTAACCGTGGCCGTTTTCAGCGTCCCTGTTTCATCGCCTCATATTTTTTCAGCCCCTATTTTTTCGACCCATTCCTCCCAAAGACTTCACCGGAAACCCATGGGTTCCCGAGATCCTCGGAAAAACGTCTCGATTCACTCCGGAACCTGGGGCTTTCGTTTGAGTTCACGGATGTAAATTTCACGAAACCAGACCTGGCTTCCATGATCCTGGATCAGGATTGGACTGGACAATTTACCAAAATCCTTGAAACCATGTTTTCGATATTTGCTTTTCTCGTACCGCTGGTCCCAATCGGCACTTCCCTGGTCCACAGAGAGCACTTTTTCTCCGTTTAACCAGTGTTCAACATGATCCCCGGAAGCAATGATCCGCCCAGTATTCCATTGTGCTGCCGGGCGGACCGGCTTCTCAGGCTTGACCTCAACCAGATCATAGAGGGCGGCCGATGAATGCAGTCGATCCTTTCCCCGCTTATGTCCCTGGTCATCCAGGATTTGATACTCTAGTCCCCGCCCTTTTTGAGACCGGTAAATAATCCCACTGTTCCCCCCCTTCGAAATTTTCCATTCAAACTTCAACTCAAAGTCACGGTAGCTTTTCACCGTCGACAAGCCACCTGTTTTTTCCTGCGCTCGCTGCAGAATACCGGACCTGAGCGTCCACCCGTTTTCTTTTTTTCCGGGACTGCGCCACTGGGAAAGCTTCTCGTTCCCCAGCAAATCCTGAAATTCCATCTGCCCCTCCAGTGGACTCACCAGACGGACTGACAGGATCACGGCCCCCATGAGTAATCGTTTCATCATTATTCACCCGCAACATTCTAGGACACTGAGTTATTACTGGCGACCTTGCTGCTGCGACTGGATCATCCAGTTCACGCCGTCCACTAACAGGCTTTGAAATCCCTGGGAACGGAGATCGGCATCGCCATGGCCAATCGTCAACCCCATGACCCTGGACTTCCCTTGCCGGGAGACCCACATGATGACCGATTGAGTTTCCACGGATTTCATCGTTCCATCCTTCTGCTTTCGTTGGTAAATCTGAGTCCCCTGCAGCAAAGGCGTCGTGCCTTCGGTTACAAAATGGTTATTGTAAAGCTCGGTGGGTGGGGTCGTGTAACCTTCCGCAACGCCCCGGGTCACCGGATGGTCAACGAGTCTTTTGGTCTGGATTGGGTAGTTGGGACCATGACCGGTCGAAGCAACCCCTGTGAACTTTCCCCAGTTGGGAAAAGCCTGCTGTGGATATTTTTTCGACCACTCCTTCATTAACACCGCTTGCTTATCCTTGTATCGGAACGTGGACCAGAAAGAATGCATCGAACAGTGAATCAAAAACGCCGGAACCCCGTTTTCACGCGTTTGCCGGATCACATTGGCGGTAGCTTCGAGATCGGTCACATGAGCTAAACAAAAATTATAAACAATCGCATCATAACCCTTGCCATAATCCTTTTCCTTGAGTTGGTCGACCAGTGGTTTCTGATTGGCAATTTCCCGGGTCACCCGGTTGTAACGTTCAATCGATTCCCGGGTCTTTCCCTTAGCAACCGGTTTTTGCCGACTGCCCACCGGTTTGCCCTGCTGGTTAAGTGTCCGGTAGTTCCCGGTAATCACGGTCACTTGCCAACCCGCCTTTTTGGCCGTCTCCAGGAAGATCTCCCGCTGGGTAACATAATCATGGTAAGTGCCCGGGAGACTGGTCACATAAAGAATTCGAAACGCCCTCGGCAGGTCGGCACTGTTTACCTGGGGAACGGTCAAAAGGACAATCAAGATGGCCAACAATAGTCTCATAGTGCTTTCCCTTGAATTGTGAATTGGATTACCAAAGTTTACTTGTCTTGACACCCGAATCAAATGGGGAGAAAAGGGCTTGCTCCGGTTTCCCCCGGAACCTTTTGTTGGATATCATCAGGTCTCCGGGTGAACCCTGGCTTCAATTCGGCGTTGAAAGTCAATCTGCGTCTGGCGACCGAAACACCATTCATTGCTCTCACAGGAACTCCACCGCAAGATGAAACAGCGAACACTGAACCCCGCTAAGGTTTCTCTTTTCTGTTACTTGGCGATTTATTCTTTGGCCCCTGCAAACGCTCAGGCCCCAGCAAGCACCCAGGAAGCAAAACCAGCCCAATCGACGATTGCTGACCGCAACCCGGAATCCACCCTTCAGCTCCAAGCTGCCTATTACCACCCCGAAACGATCCAGTCCGTTTATCTCGACATCGATCCGGTAGATCGCCAACGGATGCTCGATGCGCTCCCGGAATGCATCTACGTGCCCGCTTCGTTTCGCTGGAAAGACATCCGCCTGCCCAAGGTGGCCGTCCGTTTCAAGGGCTCCAGCTCATCTCACCCTCAACAGAAACACAAGCGAAGCTTCCTAGTCAAGTTCAACCAAGATGACAAAGAAAAACGGTTTCTTGGTCTTCGCCGAGTCTCTTTTGACAATGGAGTCCAGTTTGGCAGTCTCTTCAGTGAACCGATCATCACCGGTATCCTTGCCAAGGTTGGGCTGAAAACCCATCGTTGCAATTATGCCAAGGTTTTTCTCAACCAACGGTACCTGGGAGTTTACGTCAACGTCGAACGGATTGACGAGTCATTTATTGAGAGGCATTTCCCCGGTTCCAAGGGAGGGCTTTGGAAAAATGACCTGGGGGGCCCGGGAGGCAACCTGCAATTTATTGGCGACGATCCCAAGGCCTATAAAAAAGCTTTCGAACCCAAGAACCGGCCAGCTGAAAAAACTCAAGCTCCCTTGGTTGCGTTGACCCGATTAATCAACCAAACGAACAAGGAGCAAGTGAATGATGTCTTGCCAACCCACATCGCAATCGATGATTTCCTTCATCACACGGCCGTCCTGTTATTATCCGGTGCGTTCGACCAGCTCACCGGCTGGAACCACCACAACTTTTACTTGTACCGCGAAACGCCCCAAAACCGGTGGCACTATTTCCCCTGGGATCTGGACGTTGGTTTCTGTGAAATCGCTTTCGGCCGGATTTACGTGCTGAAAGATTGGCACGCAGCCTGGCCGATTCCGCGGGGGCAACACAACCCACTACTCGAGCGGATCATCGAGACCCCGCAACTGCTGGCCCGGTATCGACAGATTGCCCAAAAAATCCTGGAGAACCATTTTGAACCGACCCAGCTTTGCCAAACCGTGGACCGGCACTACGATCTGATCCGGGAATCGCTTGAATCCGACCCCTTTCCCCATCAACGGGCAACAGTCCCCACGGACACCAGCTACGATGACATTGTGCAGTCGATCAAATCATTCATTCGAAAGCGATACCGATCCGCTCAGCAAGAATTGGCCAATCCCGGCCAACGGCCTCAACCGGTCAACCGGTCTACGGCAGAACTTCCACAGGGTGCACCGGCAGCATTGGGGAAAAAAATGCAAGCGGCCATGCAAGAAGCCCGTCAGCTCCAGCAACGCCTCCAAAGGATTGACAAACTCTTTCGACAGGCCGGGCCCTTGCTTCAGCAGGGAAAACACGAACAGGCCGAAAAGCTGATCGAACAAGCCCTGGAATTGATCCGCCAAAATTAAATCATTTCATTGGGCCGATTCGATCGAGCCCAGTAATGCTTTGAGCTGGGCAACTCGTTCCGGATATTGTCTCGCAAGGTTTTCCTGTTCCCCGAGATCCGCTTCCAGGTCATAAAGTTCATCCGCTTTTGGACGATTCTCCTCGACGGCGTAGCCATGAAAATGGGCATTGGGCAGCAGGTATTTCCATTTCCCGGCACGCACTGCCGCTCGGTTAAAATAAAAATGATCTCGGCCAGTCTCCCGTTGCCCCATCAGTAGGTCCGTTTGATCCATCCCATCAATCACCCGGTCCGCCGGCACTTTGAAGCCACAGAGACGAGCAAAAGTTGGCAGGAAATCAATGGTGGCAAAGATGGCATCCGATTCACGCTTGGCAGGTATCTTTCCAGGCCAACGCACGATACACGGAAGGCGGTATCCTCCTTCGTAGGGTGAACCTTTTCCATTACGTAAAGGACCTGATTCGCCCCAGAAAACAGCCCCCTGGGGATGTCCTTTTTTCTTCTGGGTGTACTTATCCTGGTTCCAGGGTCCATTGTCGCTGGTGTAGATCACTAGTGTATTGTTTGCAAGTTTCAATGATTCCAGAGAATCCA
>JAZABE010000936.1:0-7784 GCA_036137535.1 Planctomycetota bacterium
GGCTCCACTGCCGATGCCTGGAGAATCACTGATCAGCATCCAGAAGGTCGAGGCGCGATCGGCTGCATGAATCGGGCATTAAAAGATGCCCAAGCTAATCCACAAGACATTCACTACGTCAACGCCCACGGAACCAGCACCACGGTTAATGACAAAGTCGAAACCATGGCCTGTCGCAGCGTATTCGGTGAACATGCAGACCAGGTTCCCGTCAGTAGCACCAAGAGCATGATGGGACATTTGATCGCCGCTGCCGGAGTGACCGAAGCCATCGTCTGCTTACTAGCAATCCGGGACAATGTTTTGCCACCGACCATCAACTATGAAAACGAGGATCCATTGTGCGATCTTGATTATGTTCCTAACGAAGCAAGAGAAGTTCAGTGTCAAGTGGCGCTGAATAACAGCTTTGGTTTCGGCGGTCAAAACATCACGTTGATTTTTGGCCAATTTTCCGGCTAGTTCTCGCCCTCCAATGTCAAGCAGCCCATGACCCTGTCTGCCTCAATGATCAATCCAAGCGAAGAGGACGAAGCCCACTGCTCGCACCGTGACACGGTCTCGAAACTCAGTCGTTCAGGACTAACTTACTATCTCATTGCGATGTTAATCGTTCCCATCGCGACCGTGCTAACTCTTTGGTATTACTTACCACCGGTTTCACTGCACCAACTGAATGCGGAAATCCTGATTGAAAACTTGGAAACCGCAACGCAATTCGACCGACTGGATAAAAACTCCCCGATTCCGGAGCCAAGAATCCTTGTCAAAAACTTGGGGAGCGAAGAATGGACACACCTGATTATTGAACTGAACGAGCGATACAAAATTTACCGGACGGAACCTACGGAATCCGTCGCGCCCGGGGAGACTCTCATCTCTGGTCTGGATTTTTTCCAGACCCGGGAAGGGATTTTCTTCGCACCGGGCAAGATCCGGCTGCGGCATGTGCGTGTGTATGCCCGGCTCCCCTCCGGATCCCGGGCAACTTACGAAACCCAATGGAATGCCGAATAACCACTGATTTGCAGCTTCTTGGTTAAACAGTCACTTCCGTATGCTGCGTTTTCGTTTTCAAGTTTGCAGAAGGATTGTCAGTTGGAAATCGACTCCTTGCGAACGTGGAGGGTTGTTTTCACCAATCTGTCGATCTCCAGCCATGGTCTAGGGAAATCGCTCACTGTAGAATCTCGTTGATTGGCTGTGAGAATTTGAACAAATCGCGAGGGTAATTTTAGTGGGAAACAAACGCATATTAATGTTGGTTGGAGATTTTGTTGAGGACTACGAGGTGATGGTTCCTTTTCAAATGCTCTTAATGGTTGGCCATCAGGTCGATGCTGTTTGCCCAGCAAAGAAACCAGGCGATACGGTGGCAACCGCAATCCATGATTTTGAAGGGGATCAAACCTACAGCGAAAAACGGGGGCACAACTTCAGGATCAACTACGATTTTGATGCCGTCAACGTCGAAAACTACGACGGGTTAGTCATCCCAGGAGGGCGCGCCCCGGAATACCTCCGCCTGAATGATCGCGTCCTAGAAATCGTGCAACAATTCGATTCATCACAGAAACCGATTGCTGCAATTTGTCATGGACCGCAGATTCTCTCTACGGCCGGGGTGCTGTCCAAGCGATCCTGTTGTGCGTATCCGGCGATTGCTCCCGAGGTCACACAATCCGGCGGAACCCCGATCAACGCCAGCGAGGCCTTTGACAATGCACATGTTGATGGAAATTTGGTCACTGCTCCAGCGTGGCCGGCACACCCGGCCTGGATCCGGGAATTTCTGAAAGTCCTGGGAACCCCGGTGAACTAACCCGGTCTTGTCATCGCGTTGCTAAAACAAAGCCGATAATCCAGGGAGAGGTCTGGTAGAATAAAAAGGTGAAATCAAAAACGCTTTGCCTGTTATTTCTAGTTGTCATCTTACCGACAACCCTGCTCTCTTGGGGTGGGCTCCAGCTTGCGCGACAGCAATCGATCCAGGTTGAACTTCAAGTCAAGGACTTGATGCGCGACCAGCTGACAGAATTGGATTCGCGAATCACGAGGTATTTTTCGCTTCGAGAAGCTGCGTTTGAAAAAGACCTTTCTCGAGGCTTTCCAAAGATCGATTCGATTCGCAATTTCGTTGATTCAAAGAGTGTCATTGAAAACATCTTGTTGATCACCGTCAATGACACACTGGTGTATCCCAACCCCTTGTCATCCTTGAACCAACGTGAACGGCAGTTTCATGCAAAAATCAAAACCATCGTCGAAGATGGCGACCTCCAAAACCAGGTCTTGCAGTCATTCCCCTCATCACAAAACGTTCCAAATCCAACCACGCAATCCGCAATCCCTCAAACTGGAATCCAGCACTCTTCCTCAAAACCGTCGATCGCGAATCGGCCAGCAGAGGCTTTCCAACCGGCAGGCCGCCAACCCCTGGGCTTTCCGAGACAGGCTCAATCCGCCAAAACCAATGCCCAGCAGCAAGAGCCAAGCAACCCAGCTCAAAACCAGCAACCAAAATTGCCAGGTCAAGCGAAAATCCCCTCCACAATAAAAACCAAAACTTACGCTTATTGCGCCGGCTGGTACATTTGGTATTGGGGACGAGGCGTCCAATTGATTCATTGGCAACGCATTAGTGACGGCACGATCATTGGCGTTGCACTGGAACGATCACGGTGGATGTCGGATTTGATCACCGAACTCCCTGACTCGATCGAGTCCCGGTCTCCATCCGCGGTAAACCAAGGTGCAGCCAACTTACGCTCAACCAAGATCATCAATGCCAACGGGGAAACAGTTTACCAGTGGGGCAGTGGTTTGTCGGAAGAAATGGTGCTGGCCGCGGAAATTCCCGTTAGCCACCCGTTAGCGGCTTGGAAATTGCAAATGTGGGTGATGCCTGAAGAATTAAAAAGCCAGTCGATGGTTGAGGTCAACATTGTGCTGGGAATCATCGCCTCTTCCATCGCCTTAGGAACCGTTACAACCGTTTTTGTTCGAGACTACACCAAGGAAATAAAAGAAGCCGGGCGACGTGTCAGTTTTGTCAACCAAGTTTCCCACGAACTCCGCACTCCGCTTACCAATATCCGGATGTATGCGGAACTGCTTGATCAAGATCTCCAGGCAGTAGCCGGTTTGGATGCCAAAAAAGCCGAGCAACGCATTCAGGTGGTCCAGTCCGAAAGTGAACGGTTGAGTCGGCTGATTGGCAATGTTTTGACCTTTGCCAGTAGCCAAAAAAACAAACTCGAGATCCATCCTGCGGTTGGAGTCATCGATGATTGCGTGGAACAAACGCTCTCCAGTTTTACCCCAAACATGGAAAAACTAGGAATTCAAGTTCGGACCCGGCTCAATGCAAAAAACCCGGTCTATTTCGACAGCGATGCTTTACGTCAGATCGTGGGCAACCTGATTAGCAACGTGGAAAAATATGCAAACAGCGGCAAGTTCGTTGAAATCAATACCCACCACGAAGAGGGCCTGACTGTAGTCTCCATCAAGGACGATGGCCCGGGAATTAGCCCCAATCACATTCATAAAATTTTTGAGCCCTTTTGGCGATTATCAAACGAATTGCAGCAGGCTTCGGGAACTGGAATTGGACTTTCGATTTCCAGAGAACTTGCCAAACTGCATGGTGGCAACCTGGTGCTCGACAGCTCCAATAGGGGAGCACATTTCGTCATCACAATCAAAACGGAAAGTGCAAACTAGATGAAAGTACTTGTTGCGGAAGATGATCAATTCACCCGCGATGGCATCGCTGAGGTTCTTAAGGACGAAGGTTACGAAGTTGAAGTTGCTGCCAACGGAAAGATGGCTATCGAAAAATTCAACTCCTTTCAACCGGACTTTGTTTGCCTGGATATCATGATGCCTGGTGCCAGTGGCTATGAGGTCTGCAAGGCCATTCGGGCTGAAGACATGGAATTGCCAATCGTGTTTATCAGCGCAAAATCTGAAGAGATTGATAAACTGGTTGGGTTCGAGTTAGGTGCGGATGATTTTATCACGAAGCCATTTAGTGTTCGCGAAGTCATCGCTCGAATTCGGGCGGTAACCCGGCGATGTTATGCCCAGAAAGGACAAGCCCAGCCGGAGACCTTTGTCATGAATGAGCTGGAAATCTCTCGCGGAGAGCTTCGGGCGCGCCGGGGCAACCAAGTTGTGGAATTGAGTTTGCGCGACGTCAACTTGCTACAACTGCTGTGGGAAAACCAAGGTAAAGCACTGGACCGACGCACCATTTACCGGGAAGCCTATGGCGAGCCATACTTTTCCGCGAGCCGAACCTTGGATCAACATGTTTCCCAGTTGCGAAAACGCATCGAAATTGACCCTCAAAAACCGGCGATCGTCAGCACCGTTCATGGAGTAGGCTACCGTTTTGATTCATCCAAGCCCTAAAACCGTTTTCTGTCATGGCCCAACGCAAACCCGAAGGCACCACCCAAGAACATCTCTCAGCGATCCTCGCATTCTGAACAGGGTTGGCTGCTGGCTGTTGACCTTGGGATTTCCGGGAAGATCCGTGGATTCATTCGGTGAATTCGACTAAAATCGGGTCTAATCCAAGGCCTAATCTCGCCCTCAATCCCTGCGCACTGAGAAAGGCCTGACTGATAGCAGGTCTCCGTTTCATCCTTCCAACTGTAGTCGTCGTGTGATTCGCACTTTTTTTGGCATTCATTTTTTGATCGTTTGTGTATTGCCGACCATCGTCGGCGGACAAGACCTGCGTTTACAACGCCAACTGTATCAAAATGATGTTCAGCCTCTCATCAAAAAGTACTGTCACGATTGTCATGGTGCAGACGCTCCTGAAGGAGACTTTGACCTCAGTGATTTCCAAACCGCAGATCACGTCTTGGAGCGTCGAGAAGATTGGCTAAAAGCCCTCCAAAGAATTCGATTTGATGACATGCCTCCCAAAGATGAAGTCGAGCTTGCCGATTCTGAACGGGAAAAAATGGTCTCACTCATCGACAAGTTGCTCAACCAGATCGACTGTTCTCGCGGCACCAATCCAGGACAAATCACAATTCGTCGCCTGAACCGAAACGAATATCGAAATACCATTAAATCCCTGATCGGTTTGGATTATCGCCCCGCAGCGGACTTCCCGGGCGACGACATTGGCTATGGTTTTGACAACATTGGAGATGTTCTGTCTTTACCACCGATCTTGATGGAAAAGTACCTAACTGCCGCAGAATTGATCTCCCAAAAAGCGATTGTCGCCACCAAGTACCAATACGATTTAGAAAAGACGACCTTCGGTAAAGATTTAGCAGGTGATGGCAACACGACCAACGATTTTGAGAAACAACTGTTTACCAACGGCACTGCCCGCCTGAGAATCCGGATCCCGACCGATGGAAACTATGAAATCCAGTACGTTGTCTTTGGGGAACAAGCGGGAAATGAGCCCGTCAAAATAGAACTGATTGCCGGCCGAAAATCTTTACGGACATCGAGTATTCGAGCGGAAGCTCCTGCCCCGGTCACCCTTTATCAAAAGCATCGTTTCGAAAAAGGAATGCGCTCAATCGGGATTCGTTTTCTTAACGATTTCTACGATCCAAAATTCAAGGATCCCCAACGGAGAGACCGAAACCTGGTCATCAAGTCCATTACGCTAAAAGGCCCCTTGAAGAAAAAACCGAATTTACCCACCACTCATCAGAATATATTTTTTGTAACACCGGACGACCAAACCACCGAACAAGAAGCAGCCACGAAAATCTTGACTCGCTTAGCCAGCCGCGCCTACCGCAGACCTGCCACCGACAATGAAATCAATCGCCTGCTCAAACTGGTCCAATTGGCCAAGTCAAATGGTGACACCTTTGAAACCGGAATCCAACTCGCGCTGCAAGCCATCCTCGTTTCCCCACATTTTCTCTTTAAAATTGAACAGCCGGTTGGCAAGAATCAAACACGCGAATTAAACGAATATGAATTGGCAACATCACTTTCCTATTTTATTTGGAGCTCCATGCCCGATGACACGCTCTTTAAGCTATCACACGGGAAAAAACTGAAAGACAAAACCCAGTTGCGGATCCAAGTCAAACGGATGCTGGATGATGCTCGATCATCGGAACTGGTCAAGAATTTTGTCGGTCAATGGCTCCAGCTTCGCAACCTCAAAGACTCCTCATTTGACGATGCCAAGTTTCCAGAATTCAATACTCGGCTGGCAGCATCCATGAAAAAAGAAACCGAGCTTTTTGCCTGGGACCTGGTCCAAAGGGATGCAAGTATTCTTGAGTTTCTCAATGCCGATTTCACCTTTGTGGATCGCAAGCTTGCCGCTCATTACCAAATTGACCAAGTCAATTTTTCAGAGACACCCGACGACGAATTTGTACGGGTTTCTCTCAAAGGAACACAGCGCGGCGGGCTCTTGACCCACGCCTCGGTGTTGACTCTTACCTCGAATCCGACTCGGACGTCACCCGTCAAACGGGGACGCTGGGTTTTAGACAACCTTTTGAATCTTCCGCCTCCCCCACCGGCACCCGAGGCCATGGAGCTCGAAAGCCAAACGGAATTGAAGGGAACTCTTCGCCAAAGAATGCAAAAGCATCGGGAAAATCCCCAGTGCGCCGCTTGCCATGCCCAAATGGACCCTATTGGTTTTGCATTGGAACATTTCGATGCTATCGGAAGGTGGCGGGAAAACGATGAAAATCAGCCCATTGACGCCACTGGGGAATTCCCCAGTGGAAAAAAATTCAGGGGAGCAAAGGAATTGCAACGATTATTATTGTTGGAAAAACAGGAACAATTCGTTCGTTGTGTCACCGAAAAGATGTTAACCTTCGCGCTCGGACGGGGAATTGAGTATTATGATCGCTGTGCAGTCGATAAAATAGTAGAACGTTTGCAGGAAAACAATTTCAGGTTTTCTGAGCTTATTATTGCAATCGCAGAAAGCGAACCTTTCCAAAAAAGAAAAGGGCAACCGAAATGAGTCAAATCTCCAGACGAAAAGTTCTCAAGGGACTGGGAACCGTGGTGGCATTACCGGCTTTAGAGGCAATGACCGGTGCTCAGGCTTTTGCCGCCCCTTTTCCGGGTCCGAGCAACCTCGAGGGATCCCCCAAACGCATGGCCTTCCTCTATGTCCCCAATGGAATGCATATGTCGCAGTGGACCCCGGATAACCCTGGGAAAAATTTCGATTTGAAGAATATCCTGAAACCGGTTGAGGAATTCAAATCAAAACTGAACGTGCTCAGCGGACTCACGCTCAACGGTGCCCGGGCGTTGGGAGACGGTGGGGGAGATCACGCGCGATCCGTAGCCGCTTATTTGACGGGCGCCCACCCTAAGAAAACAGGTGGCAAAGACATTCAAAACGGGGTTTCCATTGACCAATTGGCAGCGGAAAAAATCGGAAACCTGACCCGGTTCTCTTCACTGGAATTGGGAATCGAAGCCAGCTCTCAATCCGGCCGATGTGATTCCGGCTATAGCTGCGCCTATTCATCCAACATGTGTTGGCGAAATTCGACAACGCCCGTGGCAAAAGAAGTGAACCCGGCTGCTGTTTTCGAAAGACTGTTTGGCAAAGGCACCACCCGGGATCAAGGCAAAGCAAAACTCAAAAGAGAAAAATACAAGAAAAGTGTACTGGACTTTGTCCAGGAAGACGCCAATGCCCTGAAAAGAAAACTGGGAGTGGGCGACAATCGGAAACTGGACGAATACCTGTATGCAGTTCGCCAGATCGAACGCCAAATAGTCGGCGTTGAAAAATTAGA
>JAZABE010000937.1:0-4036 GCA_036137535.1 Planctomycetota bacterium
CGCTGACAACTGCCGAACGTTTGCGGTCACTGAGCCCGATGCATTTCAACAACTGGCCTGGGAATCCCTCATGAACGTTTTTGAATACGTGGAGTCCAACGTGAAACCCGGCAAGAACTGTAGAGAACTTTTCGCCGAAGTTCAAGCAATTCTCGATGACTGTCCGGTCGGCCAGTTTGACCATCACCTGGGGCACGGAATCGGCCTGTTTCCCCATGAGGCGCCGCACCTGAACCCCACCTGGGACGACTGCTTTGAATTCGGCGATGTGTTCACGGCCGAACCGGGTTTGTACGCTCCGGATCAACTGAGGGCCGGGATGCGAATCGAAAACAATTACGTCGTCACTGATACCGGCGTGCGGAATTTAACCCCGTTTGCAATGGAACTGTAATCCCGCTGGCATGGCCGAAAAGCCGTGAACTGCCGCAACTAAATCAACTCGCGGATCGGTTCCACCCCGGAATCAACGGGATAACGTGGCGTCCCCGAGCCATCAAACACCCGGTCTTCCTCGCGGTGAGCACTGATACCCATGTTGTGATAAAGGGTAGCAAAGACTTCCTGAAAAGTGACGGGACGTTGATTCGGCTCCTCGCCATTCTTGGTCGTGGAACCAATCACCTGACCAGTCCGCATTCCGCCACCGGCCAAGATTGCCGCATTGGCTCTCGGCCAATGGTCACGACTGTTCTTGGTGTTGATTTTGGGGGTTCGACCAAACTCTCCCCACATGACGATGGAAACATCCTGATCAAGACCCCGCTCATGCAAATCTTCAATCAACGCCGACAGGCCCTGGTCCAGCAAAGGGAATTCTTCGCGGGAACGGGGGAAGTTCATTCCGTCGCCTCCATGCCAATCCCAACGACTGTAGTTGAGCGCGATGTACCGGGCCCCGGCCTCAACCAGACGGCGGGCCACGCAAAAATTTTCGATCATCTTCGGCGCACCATCCCGCTGGAATTTTTCATCACTTTTTCCGTAACGAGCCAGCACCTTGGGATCTTCCTTGGACAAGTCCAAGGCATCCCCCAATTTTGAATCCGTCAAAATCCCCAACGCCTGGTCAAGGTTGGAATCGACCCCAGACAACCGCGGATTCCCGGCAACTTCCTTTTTGAATTGGTCAAAAGCCGTTCGAAGCGATTCGCGGTCCTGCAGTCGCTCTAACGAGATTCCCTTTAAGACCATGTTCTCTGATTTCTCCCTTGCTTTCCGTCCGACCATGTTAAACGCGTTGTGCTGAGCACCCAGAAACCCTGCCGGGTAAGGATCACCCCAGGTTCGATTACCGGTCTGGTACATCAGCGCCAAATTGGGAGGAATCGCCGGATCATTATTCTTAGAAAGGCGGGATACCCAGGCTCCTGCTGTAGGCCATCCCCCCACGGGTCCTCTTTCCCCTTTCTTATGGCCGGTCATGCACTGGTAACAGTCATGACCACCGTCTGAATCCGACAAGGAACGGATGATCGCAAACTTGTCGGCAATCTTAGCCAACCGAGGAAAATGTTCGCAGATGTCCATGCCCGAAACATTGGTGTGGATCGGACTGAATTCACCCCGAATTTCTGAGGGAGCATCCGGTTTAAGATCCCACATATCCAGGTGAGACGGCCCGCCGGGGAGGTAGATATTGATAATGGATTTCTGGGAACTCCCGGTTCCGTTTTGAGCTTCCATCCCCAGGATATCGTCGAGCGCCAATCCCCCCATGGCAGCACCGCCCACAGCCGAACCACCGATTTGCAAAAAAGATCTCCGCGAAACCCCGTCACAAAACCGGCGACCCTTTGCCCCGAATTTTGGAGTCTTGCCTAATATGGTGAGCATCTGCTTCTCCTGAAACCTCTCAACAATCTGGATTTCAAAACCGATCCGTAGTGTCCAAACCAGTCCTTATATTGTATCGGAAATGCCCACCCCGTTGGACACCTTTTACCCGGCCACCGTCCCAGGAAGATTGGCAGCCCCCCACAATCAACACACTCACTCCAGAGTTTTACGGTTTTTGCGGTAGTTTTGGGTGTTTGCCCATTTGGCGCAACCGAGTCCACAATGCTATCTTTAATTTTTTCTTTGCCGCAATCTAGAGTTCCCAGCCCCTCAGGACGTCCCGTTGATCAAATTAGGAAGTCGCTCCAGCAAACTGGCCACCTGGCAAGCTCACCATGTCCAGGCGGAGTTGCTGAAAAAAAATCTCGAAGTCGAAATCGTATTTCTCACTACCGAGGGCGATCAATCCCAGCAATCCCTGACAGAATTCGGTGGCCAAGGTGCATTTACTCGGCGGATCCAACAGGCCTTGCTCAGCGGGGAAATTGATTTCGCGGTCCACAGCTTGAAAGACCTTCCGACCGAACCGATTGAGGGTTTAACCCTGGCCGCAGTTCCCTGCCGGGAAAGCCCTGTCGACGTGTGGGTCGCCCAAAAATCTGAATCGTTGGCACAGGCAGAACCCGGTACGCTGATTGGCACCGGCAGCCTCCGCCGCCAAGCCCAATTACTCCATCAGCGAAAAGATGTGCGGGTCAAAGACATCCGGGGCAACGTAGACACACGACTTCGGAAACTGGATGCCGGTGAATACGATGCCCTGGTTCTCGCCAAAGCCGGCCTCGCCCGCCTCGGATTGTCGGAAAGCATTCAAAGCGAGTTTTCAATTAGCCAGATGTTACCTGCAATTGGACAGGGAGCACTTGGGCTCGAGTGTCGCTCAGACGATGCCGATACTCTGAATGCCTTGGTCCAAATTAATGAATCCAATAGCCACACGGAAGTCTTGTCTGAGCGGGCGTTGCTACGGACTCTCCGAGCCGGATGCTTGGCACCAGTTGGAGCCTATGCCCGGGTCAATCCCACGGGCACCCTCGACTTGTCTGCCGTGGTTTTGAGCCGCGATGGATCGCAACGGGTTTTCGGCGAATCTTCAGGTCCTTTGGCAGACCCAGAAAAACTTGGCGTCTCGCTGGCGAACGAATTAATTAGCAACGGTGCCCAAAAACTACTCGACCGCAGCTAAGTTTTTGGACATTGGCGTTCCTGATCAGCCCTCGCAAACGGAAAACAACTCCGGTTGACTTGAGGAACCTTGCTTGGTTGAAATGTTTGACTTGACCGTGTGCAAAACCCGAAACCCCGCTAAACTAATGTCAGAGACGATCAAACGAATGGAATTATCGGAGATAAAATGATCGGCAGCTGTCCCGAATGCAACGAAGCGATTCGTGTCCCACAAGGATCCGCAGACCAAAAAGTTCGCTGTCCACTCTGCAACTCCGAATACGAATTGTCGGATGTTTTCAACGATCTCCCCCCACTGCTGGAAGTTATTGGGAGTTCAGCCTCGATCGGAATCCAGCTGGAGTCCTCCGACAAATCACGAACCCAATCCGACCAAGAATCGAAACTCCCGAACCCGCCCAATCGTTCCTACCAACCTCAGAAACGCCAACAATCCAGCCTGCTGATGGAATTCACCAAGGTAATTTTTGGAGGTCTCCTTGCCATCCCAGTTGGTCTCTTATGCATTTGGTGGCTCGCAGGTCGCGCCCCGTTCGGCGTCGCGGAACCAATCGGAAACTATGTTCCCTGGATCGTCCCGGAACACCTACGAGATACTGATGAGTTAAACGACGAACCCCCGAAAAACTCTGAATTGAACAATCCCAACAACCGGTCTCCAAGAAAGTCAGCTAACCTCAATAAACCAACCGGAGGCAACTTGAGTCATCCGTTACCTCCAAGCAATCGTTTAGGCATCGACCCGGCCATCTCAGATCCCTCCAACGCTCCAGCACAAGAAAACCAACCATCAGACCAATTTCGTTCGCTGCCCCAAAAACGGCCCTGATCTCGTTTTCCCGGGAAAGCCTGGAGCCCCCAAGATGTTGACTCCAAACGACTGTCCATGCTTGGCCCGTGACGGTTCGGGCTGAGCGCGTTGATCCGGTCTAATGAGCACGAACCAATTTCATGATTCGACCGGAAACATTCCAATCCTGAACATAGAGTTCTCCCTGATGTCCCCAGT
>JAZABE010000938.1:0-4114 GCA_036137535.1 Planctomycetota bacterium
ACCGGAACATGGCAAATCTCAACCAAAGGGTTAAACGCAATCAAAACAATCGCGATTGCCGCAAGAGAACCCAAAAGGCCCGCGCGGGGAACCAACTTCCGAATCCAGTCGGAGCCAAAGGCACAAACCAACTTGACGATCCCGGAAATAAAAATCGCACAGATCCCAACCTGCCAGGAAAACATCGCCGCTGCATTCTCGATTTGTTCATACTGAACAAGTTGCTCAGGCTGCAAAGCCCCAATCGCATCAGAGAAAGCCGGTCCCTTCGCCATCGTCAAATTTTCCAAGCCAGCCTCAACCAAGGCAGAATTTCTCGCCCCGACAAAAGCCGGGCCTAGAACAAACAAGCACATGCCAATCGTGCTGGGGGTATCCAGCCCCAAGGGCATCGCAGTGACCTTAGTGTTCCCCGTCTTCTTGGCATGTCGCAGTGCTAGCAGAAAAAAGAGCAAGTCACCGACCATGACCCCAATCACGGTTCCCGGGATCATGTACTGAAATGCAAATTTTGCAGGAAACTGGAAAATTCCGGACAGCAAGCTCACGGTCAGCACCAAACCTGCCAGGTTGTCCAACATCAAGCCAAAGAAGGCATTGATGTCTCCGGTCGCGGCCCATTGGTAGCGTTTTCGGCTCATTGGAAGTTTCGGCACACTGTTTGCTTGTTAGGTGAGTCGCGAGTGTAAAACGCGGAAACACCACTGTCAATTCGCAGCCAACACTGCCAGCAACGAAAAACGGGGCCAGAAGCGTCACTTCGGGTTGGTTTCTCGTATTTTTCCCGGTCAAACACTACAATGGAGTCTTGAATGGCTGGGTAGAAACTTTGAACACTTTTCTATTTGGGGACGTACTGCAATGGATGCAAACCACAAAAAAAATCCAACTCATTCGTTATTGGGTATACCGTCTGAAGGGCCTGCGGTGACTGACGAACAGCTATTGCTTGAATACCGTGAGACGGGAGGGAGGGATTTGTTTTCCAGGCTGGTCAAACGCTATGAACGTGAGCTGTTTTGGTACCTTTGTCGTTTCCTCGGAAATGCCGAAATGGCCGAAGACGCTTTTCAGTCAGCTTTTCTTCAGGTTCACCTGAAATGTGATCAATTCGAGGAAGGGCGACGATTTCGGCCCTGGCTTTATACCATTGCCACCAACCAAGCCATCGACTCGCAAAGAAGACAGAAACGTCACAAGGCTTTAAGCCTCGATCATTCGGGAAATCATTCTGATAATGATGAAGTCTGCCGATTGGTAAACCTGCTGGAGAGTGGCGAAGACAACCCCATTGAATATGCCGAACGCATCGAAAGGTGTGAAAGCGTGCGAAACACATTAAACAGTCTCCCGGAATCCATGACCGCAGTCGTTCAGCTCGTCTATTACCAGGGCATGAAATACCGGGAAGCAGCAGAGGTCCTGAACATCCCGGTGGGAACTGTCAAGAGTCGCTTGCATGCTGCTATCTCCAAGCTGACTGAGGTTTGGAGTGAATCACAGTCAGAGATTGCTGAAAAGTGAAAAAACAAGTTCCCGAAGAAGAATTGATTGGTTACTTACTGGGTTCCCTGGAACCAGCAGAAGAGCGTCTGGTGGAAGAAGCTTTAAAGCAAAACGCTACCATCCGGCAGAAGCTTTCCGATCTGGAAGAGAAACTCGCCCATTTGCCAGATCGATTCCAAGAAATTGATCCTCCGGAAGGACTTTCCCAAAAAACGCTAAACACGATTTCAATCGTCAACTCATCTATCAAGGAAATTGACGGGGGGTTTCAGCCACTGGTAGTCCCGGCTAAAAAAACGGCGAAAAAAACGGCGAAAAAATCGACTTCCAGCAAAGACCTCCAGGTCGGCAAGGGAAACTGGACCGCAATGGATTTAGTCGTAGGGACGGTAATCTGTTTTATCGTCGCGGTTGTGCTTCTTCCCTCAATTGCTAACAGCCGGTTCCAAACGAACCTGCTCCATTGCCAAGACAATCTTCGGAAGATTGGGACCAACATGGCCAGTATTGCGGATAGCTTTGATGGCGAATTCATTGTCCCTCAAAACGTGGACCGCTGGCAAGCAAGCCTGTTTGCCCAAAAAATAATTGAAACCCGGCTCGCAAGTGAAGCAAGTGAGTTCATCTGCCCCAACGATCCGGGAAAAGAAAAGACAACCGAAGTTTTTCAACAAGCTTGGTCCCCTGTTCATTTGCTGACACCCGAAAGTGACTTTGCCCTTTCTCCTTCTGCGGAGCGCGCGAGTCAACAACCCCAGATCTCTTCTCCGCCAAAGTTCTGGTCGGATTTGAATCTGATCCGCCAATCCGAGGCCGCGTCTGGCTCCTATGGATTCCCGGCGCCACAGCGGACAGCTGACGGTTATCAGGCAATCCGGGTCCCGGGCAACCGGTTCACTGTTCTTTGCGCGGATGCCGCTTGTTTCGACAATCCCGGCTACCAAAGTCGAAACCATGGCAGCCAGGGTCAAAATATTTTGCTTGGCGATCTTTCGGTGGATTACATTCGCAAAACCGCTTGCCTGCCTTCTGGTGACCACATCTACACCAACAACCAAGGCAAGATTCAGCCCGGCGTTTCCCCGGGTGACAATTTAATTTTTCGTGGCGTTATCCAAATCGACAATCGCCAACTCAACACGAATCCAAAGATCAACTAGTTTATCATTGCCACTGGATACAGCCGGAACGGCCAAACTTAACCGGCAACTGTTGCTTGACCCAGCAAACCGCGCTACTTCTGTTCACCCAGGACAACCGGCACCTTGGTTTTGACTCCCTCGCGAATCACTTCAACCACCACTTTTTCACCGGGTTTTTTCCCCTCGATCGCTCGAATCAAATCGCTATAGGTTGCCACGCTCTGCCCTTCAATCCTGACAATCTGATCGGCGTAGTCATAGTCTGGCGTTTCATACTCAAAGAGATAGCGTCCCTGTTGGACTTTCCGTCGCACAACTCGCACCCCTCGCAATCCTGCCTTGGTTGCCGGACCACCGGGTGCCAAGACATTGATTCGCAAACCCTCTCGTAGAGGCGTCGTATGGATAATTCCAAGGTCTGGTCGAATGACTTTACCGTGCTTGATGAGTTGGGGAACCACACTGCGTAAAGTATTGACTGGAATTGCAAAACCAACGCCAGTGTTTTCACCGGAACCACTCGGATTAGCAATCGCAGTGTTCATCCCCACCAAGAAACCCTGATTATTCAGCAGAGGCCCCCCCGAATTTCCCCGATTTAGGGCTGCATCGATCTGGATCACCTCCTTAATCGAGTAACCTCGAACTCTTCCAGGAAGGGTTCGATTCAATGCCGAAATAATTCCAACCGAAAGTGTTCTCTCTAATCCAAAAGGGTTACCAATCGCCAAGATATTCTGGCCGACTTTTAAATTGCTCGAATCACCAAATTGAACCGGGCTCAAAATCGCTTCAGGAGCTTTAATGCGCAGAACGGCCGTGTCATTTTCCGGATCAGCCCCAACGATTTCGGCAGCATAGGACGAACCATCGAACAAGGTCACACTCACAAAACTCGCTCCTTCAATGACGTGGAAATTGGTCAAGATGTGACCCGACCGGTCAAGAACCGATCCACTACCGGATCCCTCTTGCGGCGCAGATCTCATAAAAAACGGGTCGCGCGAGTAAGAACGAGTTGAAATGTTCACCACGCTCTTGTTGAATGTTTCATAAATCTGGATGTTGGAAAGTTCTTCAGCCGAATAGGAAGGTTCCGGCACATCACGGGAAACAAACGGTAAATCCCGGTCACCCGTTTCCTGGAGAGACTCTGCTTTGAGAACTGTCTGGTTGGCTTGCCACACCAGGCAATAAGCAAGACCTGCGCCCAGAAAGGCCGAAACGATACAAAGGATGAATTGGGTCTGAAGGGTGCGTTTCATTCTAAATTTCCCCTAATGTCTTCAAAAATCAACGAGTAAATTCCCTGGGATCCTTGTACGTGAAAAACGCAAAAAACGTTCAGCGACATCTCATTTCGAATTCAAAAAAAAAAAAAATCAGACACAACGTTGGTCGGGCAAAACTGCACACGGCGAGCAAGTTCGGATCAAACCGAGTAAACCATCTTCAGCAGGATAATC
>JAZABE010000939.1:0-1051 GCA_036137535.1 Planctomycetota bacterium
ACTGACCCCTTGGGCTGCCAGTGTTTCAATTGCACCTTGGAGGAGCTTCTCTGTAATGGCAGAGTTGTATCGTGAAACGATAATTGCGAAGTGGTGCTCTGGGTTTGCTTTCAGTGAGCCCATGAATTCCTTAACCAATGTTTTGCAGTTCCTTTTTTTGACGGTGATTTGGACTTGGGTCGAACACCCTAGTGTTGAGTAACTTTGTTCGAGAGATTACCGGTTGATACCTAGAAGAAATTCAGGGTTGTTTTGGGTTTTGCGCAATTTTTCGCATAACATGTCCATGGCATCGGGGGGATTGAGATCGTGAATTGCTCGGCGCAATAAGCAGACGCGTCGGTGCTCATCGTCATCCATCAATTTTTCTTCGCGCCGTGTGCCACTGCAGTTGATGTCAATTGCTGGATAAATTCGTTTGTCAGCCAACGATCTGTCCAGGACGATTTCCATGTTTCCCGTGCCTTTGAACTCCTCGAAGATAACGTCGTCCATGCGACTACCGGTATCAATCAATGCAGTGGCCAAGATTGTCAGTGAGCCACCTTCTTCCAGTTTGCGTGCCGATCCAAAAAACGCCTTGGGGTTTTGGAGTGCATTGGCATCCAGTCCCCCGGTCATGGTGCGACCCGATTGATTGCATTCCGTATTCCACGCTCGGGACAAACGGGTAATGGAGTCAAGGAAAATAACCACATCCTTACCGGCTTCGACCATCCGTTTTGATTTTTCGATGACCATCTCTGCGACTGCAATATGTCGTGATGAATGTTCATCAAAAGTCGAGCTGATCACTTCACAGTTTTCGCCTTTGACTTCACGCTCCATGTCGGTAACTTCTTCAGGGCGTTCATCGATCAAAAGCATGATGACGTAAGCCTCGGGATAATTGGCTAAAACTGCCCTCGCCATTTTTTGTAGGAGAACGGTTTTCCCAGATCTGGGTGGACTGACAATTAAACCGCGTTGTCCAAAGCCGATGGGCGCGATGATGTCGATGATGCGGGTGGAAATCTCATTTGAATCATGCTCCATCTGAATCCTGGTGTCC
>JAZABE010000940.1:0-7110 GCA_036137535.1 Planctomycetota bacterium
AGTTTTTCACCTGGATATCCACAGGAACGCCTTTGCCTTCATAGCAAATCATTTCTGGAGAATAATAACGTTGGTGAGACAGGCTATACCGCCATCCATTTTTTAATTTTTTTTCAAGCATGTTTGAAAAAATTCCATTGGTTGGTTCTCCAACCATCTTGACCTGGGGCAACGCGGTCATCAAAAGGGCAAACATGTCCGCGCCGCTAAAAGATGCATCATTAGTCAAACAAACTGTGGGTCCGATAAATGTCAGCCCCTCATAAGGTTCGAGAAAAACCGTCTTTTTAGGCGAAAAATCTTTAGGACCTGGTCCTTTTTTGGTTTCACGGTAATGACCAACCCGTTTACGATCCGCAAACCGGCGGACAATCGTGTACACACATTTGTCAGTCCCCCCCGGGTTGTCGCGAATATCCACCACAATCCCTTTTTTCCCTTGGAACGCCTTGAGGATTTCATCCAATGCCCGATTCAACTGACGGGTAGACGGGCCCTCTACTTCTAAGACCCGCAAATAACCATAATCCTCAGAAGTCCGGTACAGCAAAATACCGGCCCTTTTTTTTTCGTCATCGAAACCCGCTCGCTCCAGGGTTTCGTCAACGGCCCGGTTGAACTGCTTGATTTGTTTTCCATTGGAAAATTCTTGATAAAATTTTGCTTCGGTTTCAGCATTAAAACTCTTTTTAAAAGCCCCTCGCGCCTTCAAGTTCACATGCCCATCGTTTAGCGGCTTGAGCATTTTGCAGAATATTTCAAACAATTCTCGATCGGTGGTTGAGGAGTCCACCTGTGGCCGAAAGGCCTTTTTCTGAGATTCCCAGTCAACCCCTCTCAATTCAAAAAACGCGTACCTTTCGGCAAAGGTCGACCATAATTCCTCGAAAACGTCTTCCGGGCCGTTCCCCCGGTTTTTAACTTGGGCTTCGAGATTGCCACCCATGGCACCGAAGCAGACCAAAAGCCACAGGGCAGGGCCAACCCCGGCAACGCCCAAAGACTGGACGTTTTGGATACGATCCCTTTGCCAATCAAGCGCAGAAACCAGAACAAGTTTCAGAAAAATACGGTATAACGCCAGTGACATAAATTACCTTGCGTGAATCCCAAAACGGTTGGCAATTCAGGTTAACCCAATTTCGGCAACAGCGCCCTTAAATTTCCAGAATTAAACTAAGTTTCACTGAGTCTTTGTCAACAATTGCCATGACTACCTACCTTCAACTCCCAACGCCATGGATTTTGCTATTGCTCGGCGCACTCCAATGCAGTTTTTTTTCAAAAACCCAAGGCCAAGCGGTCCGTCCAAGGCCTGAGTTCAACGACGCTCAATTTGACCTTGCCAAGGATCTTGAGTTAAAGCCGTTTGCGGTTGATCAACTCTCCAACCCTTGCAGCATTGACGTTGACGATCGCGGCCGAGTCTGGGTAGCTGAAGCGGTCAACTATCGCAAAAAAACCCGTCGTCAGGGTGATCGAATCCTAATCTTGGAAGACACGAACCTCGATGGCAAAGCAGACCTCACCAAAGTTTTTTACCAAAACTCCGACATTGACGGTGTGCATGGAGTTTGCGTTCTGGGCAACACGGTCATTGTTTCAGCGTCCGACCGCATCCTGGTATTAGCGGACGTTAATGGAGATGACGTGGCCGATTCCAAGAAGCTTCTATTCCGGGGAAACGTCATTCACGCTGTTCATGGACAACACGACCACGCCATCCACGCGGTGATGTTTGGGCCCGATGGCCGACTGTATTTTAATTTCGGAAACTTTAACACTGAACTCCGGCACCCCGATGGTACGCTAGTCCGAGACATTTACGGAAAACCGGTCAACAACGCTCGGTCTCCTTATCAGGAAGGCATGGTGATTCGCTGCGAGCTGGACGGTAGTCGCGTCGAAGTACTCGGTCACAACTTCCGCAACAATTGGGAAGTCACGGTTGACTCCTATGGGTCACTGTGGCAATCGGACAATGACAACGGATCCAGTGCCTGTCGAGTGAATTACGTCATGGAAAACGGCAACTATGGTTACCGTGACGAACTCACCGGCAATGATTACCGCACACCCCGGACGAATCTCGAAACCACTCCCCAAGATCAAATGTGGCATCAAAATGACCCGGGGGTGGTTCCCAACCTACTGATCACAGGCTTTGGAGCGCCAACTGGTATCCTGGTTTACGAAGGCGAACTCTTACCCAAACCCTTTCGCAATCAGTTAATCCACGCCGAACCGGGTCGGAACCGGGTCTGGGCCTTTCCCACTCAAGTTCATGGCGCAGGCTACAAGGCAACCATTGCAGATCTCGCGTCTTCTGAGAAAGACTTGGATTATCGCCCGTGCGACGTTTCAGTAGCGCCGGATGGCTCCCTGTTTATTGCCGACTGGTACGATCCCGTTGATTGCTGCCACAAAACCCTTAACGATGCAGGACGCCTTTTTCGCGTTGCTCCTGCAGGACACCGCTACTCCCGGGTCCAACAGGATTATCAATCCATTCAAGGCGCGATCAAGGCGCTGTGCAATCCCAACTTGGCCACACGGTACCGAGCATGGACCGCACTTAAGGGTTTTGGGGACTTGGCAATACCGGAAATCCAACGTTTGGCGAAACACCCCAGGCCCCGATACCGAGCGCGAGCGCTCTGGGCATTCGCCGAAATCTCCCACACGCCATTGGCAGCCATCCAATTGGCTTTAACCGATTCAACCCCGGAAATCCGGTGCCTCGCTTTAAGGATTGCTCGCCGCCATCAATTGAAAATCGAACCTTTTGTCAAGCAATTAGCTGAGGATACTTCTCCCCAGGTTCGACGGGAATGCGCAATCGCACTGCATCGACGAACCGGAACCGATGCGGTTGATCTTTGGGTTCAACTGGCACTCCAACACGACGGTGCCGATCGCTGGTATACCGAAGCCCTGGGAATCGGTGAAACCGGGAAAGAAAACGAATGCTTTCAACAGTTTCTCGACCAAACTGGCAACCGCTGGTCTTCCAAACGCTACCGAGACGTTATTTGGAGGTCTCGGGCCAACCAAGCCGCAAAACACTTAACGTTGCTACTGCAAGATCCCGCTTTACCCACCAGTGAACATCCTCGGTGGATCCGGGCTCTGGACTTCCATCGAGGGCCGGTTAAGCAACAGGCGATCATTGAGATGCTGACATCAAAAACAACGGTCCACGCACCAACCTGGCTGGAAATTTTCAAGCGAGTGTCATCCGCTCACCTGGCAGACCGTCCTGAGATTACCGCCAAGGCGCAGCGATTAATTCTGGTTTCCAAGGGGACCACCACGTTTGTTGATTTCGTTGCCCGATACAAACGGACGGATCTGATACCGGAATTAATGGACATGGCAGTCTCATCCCCGGGAACCGAGCCCGGAATTCGAGCCGTCGCGCAAATCATTGCCTTCCAGGACTGGAAGCCACTTTGGAAAGCGATAAGAAACCCATCACGTTCATCTCCAATACTCAAATCGCTGGGATATATCGACAACGTTCACGCTAAAAATTTCCTGACAAACACCGCCACTGACTCGGCCCAACCCGAATCCATTCGTTTACTCGCCATTAGTTCGATGGCGCATTCCCGAACCCATGCCCTGGAATTGATCCGCCTGCTGGACACAGCCAAACTTCCCCCGGAATTCATTCCGGCAGCCATTCGAGCATTGACGCTTTCACCCACCCCGGACACTCGACTGTACGCGGCAAAAAACAAACACCGGATTATACCCAAGGAACAACAATGGCCCATCGACAAACTAATCTCAGGTCGTGCCGAAATAAAAAACGGAAAGGCTGCCTTTGAAAAAGGAGGGTGCTTTCAATGTCATAGGCTGCTGGGTCAAGGCATCGACTTTGGCCCCGATCTTTCCCAAATAACTAACCAATTGACTGAACGTCAATTGTTTTCGGCCATACTGCATCCCAGTGAAACCATCTCGCTGGGTTACGAAACTGAACTGGTACTCACGGACGATGGCAAACTTCACAGCGGTTTCATCATCCGGGAAACTGAAAAAACACTCGTCATGCGAGTTTCCGGTGGACGCAGCCTTGAAATCATAAAAACTTCAATTGAAGAACGCAAACGCTCTGACCTTTCGACAATGCCTCAGGGCATCGGGGGGATACTAGCTCCTCAGGAACTGGTTGATTTGGTAGGCTGGCTCAAAGCCGGATCGCCGGGAAACAAACCTTGATTCTTTGGGTCCGCTGAATCCCACTGGATGAAACTCCGCTTCAAAGCAGTCCTCATAACAACTTCAACGCTCACCCCATTTCACAAAAACATTATGAATAAACCCCATGAAAAAGAGTTTGCAACCAGCTGGCTAATCGTCGAGTTCCTCTATCGGTCTACGGTGTTCGGGTTTGCTTTGGTACTCGCCTGTTCACTACCCTTGCTGTTAACCACTGATACGGTTTACCAAATCCACAACTGGTTCATTGCCATAGAACGCCCCACCTACAATGCCATGATGTTTGAATTTCTAGGAAACCTGAAGATATTCATCATTGTTTTCTTCTTCATACCGGCAATCGGGCTTCATTGGACGTTAAAACTTCGCCAAGCTAAGACAGCGGGTTCTGCTTAACACCAAGGTGGCTTTCACCAACGGTTTTTAGCGGTCACCAACCACTTCATTGCCGGCAGCACCGTTCGACTCGCTATCAGGTGAAGCATCCTCAAGGTTTGAATGCAATTCAGGTGCCTGCAACACCCGAGCTGTTTGTTCGACCGGGTTCAAGGAATCCAGCTGCCTTCCCGACACCGCGACATGAAGGTCTTCAAACTTTCGAGCACTGACCAAAACCCGAGACTCCAAGGACCCCACAGCGCTATTGTAGGCATTGGTGGCGGAATCCAACCCTTTACCGACCTTGGCCATATGAGCCCCCATTTGCGATAGCCGTTGATAAAGCTCTTTGCCCAACTCACTAATTTCTTTTGCGTTTTCAGCCAAGCGTTCCTGGGTCCACCCGTAAGCAACGGCTTTCAACAATGCGATCAAGGTTGTTGGGGTAGCAATAATGACGTTTTGCTCCACGCCCATTTCGATTAACGAGGGATCGTGCTCAAGAGCGGTGCTAAAAAATATTTCACCTGGCAGAAACAACACTACGAATTCCGGGGAAGGATCAAACTGGGCAAAGTAAGATTTCTTACTTAAATCGGTGATATGTTTTTTCACCAAACGGGCATGGTCTTTCATTTTCGACAAGCGGGAATCGGCATCAACTTCATCAATGGCGTCGAGAAACGCTGTCAGCGGCACTTTAGAATCCACCACGATATTTTTTCCACCTGGCAACTGCACCAAAAGATCCGGCCGCAACTGCCCGTCTCCGGTATCCACACTTTGTTGCTGATAAAAATCACAATGCTCCAGCATTCCCGCCATTTCCACGACCCGTTTTAACTGAATCTCTCCCCAGCGGCCCCGGACATCCGGTTTCCGAAGCGCGTTAACCAAATTGGTAGTCTCTGCCTGGAGTGCTTTCTGGGAATCAGTCAGCAACTTGACTTGTTCACGCAAGCCGGTATAAGCTTCCACTCGTTTTTCTTCGATCCCTTTCAGGGTGGCATCGACCTTGCTCAGGGATTTTTCGACCGGTTCCACTAACTTGCCGATGGCATCTTGCCGTTTATCTAAATCGCCTTTCGCTTTTTCCTGAAACTGTTCCAGTGATGTTTTGGCCAACGCAAGAAACGATTCATTATTTTTCCTCAATGCATCCGACGAAAGCGCCTTAAAGGCATCCGACAATTTCTCTTGAGCTTTCTCCAAGACTTCCAGTTTTTGATCTGCTTGCTGCCGCTCCTGATCAATTAATGTCATTAACTCTGCTTGGCGGGCAACATAGCCAGTCAATTCTTCTTTTTTTTTCTCTAAGGCTCGATTTGCCTCGGCCAACTCGTTTTCGCAATGGGACTTTTGCTGTTCACAGTTGGCCAAGTTGGCTTTTATTTCAACCGCTTCCACCGCAGACTGGTTCTTCACCTGGTGAACGACCTGCTTAAGCTTCGAATTCATCACCAACCAACTGCAAACGGCACCGATCGTTATGCCGAGGAAAAGAAATGCAAATTCCATGAGTCATTCACTACATTATTCAAATTTCAAAACGGGAGAATCCGGATCCAACGGACAACGTTTTCCGGCACCAGTCAACCCGCCAACGCTGTCCCATCCTATCATGCTGACCGAATTTAGGCACACAACGCTCTGCAACCTACACCTAAAAAAGCTTCATCACCGGGCAAACAAGCGTTTTCAATTGAAAAGCAACCATAATTCCCTGTAGACTATCAACCCGTTTTTTCATCTTCCAGGAAACTCACCATGGGTCGGAGTTCGCTCGTCTTTATTGTCGTCATTACCCTAAGCCTTGGTGAATGGGTCAATTCTCAGGATCGCTGGCTAGAAGACAGTGGCTACGGATTGATGTTTCATTACGAAGCTTTCAAAAACCACAGCTCGCAATCTTATAACCAAACCATTAATTCCTTCAACGTTGCCAAATTTGCCAACAATCTAAAACTTTCTGGGGCGAGCTACATCATTTTCGTCATGGGGCAACACTGGGGTAAATACTGTGCGCCCAACCAGGTCTATGAAAATTTACTGGGAGTGGAAACGGGCGTTTGGACATCTAAGCGAGACTTGATCCTCGAAATTGCGACCGAATTAAAAAAACGGGAAATCAAGCTCATTCTATACCTGACTGCCCGAGCGCCCATGCGGCACTACAAAATCATTCAAGCTATCGGTGATACACTTCCCTCGATCAACGGGGTTCCAACTGGCCCCAAAATCAATCCCATGTCGCACCCCCGCAAACTCAAAGGCTTCCTCCGCAGCGAGAACCAACCACCCAACCCAGTGTTCCTCAAGAACTGGGGCAATGTCTGTGGTGAATGGTCTCGCCGCTATGGCAAACTGGTATCAGGCTGGTGGTTCGATGGCTATAAAAACGAAATGAAGCAGGCGTACTTTAGTCTTAAAAAAGAGTCACATAATATTGACACCTGGGTTAAAGCGGTTCGTTCCGGAAACCCTGATGCTGAACTCGCTTTCAAT
>JAZABE010000941.1:0-1389 GCA_036137535.1 Planctomycetota bacterium
CCAGTGCGAGAAAAAGCACTATTGTCGGAATTGCTACTATCGGATTTTTCTATGTGTTGACGCTGTACCTAGGCCTGGGGGCAATGACCAGCGGAGCCCTTGATGTTTCCAGCTCGAATATGGCAGCTCCCCTGCTTGCCAAGAGCATTAGCCCGCTCTTGTTTGCCATCATTTCAGCCATCGCGTTCACAACAGTTCTAGGAACGGTTAGCGGATTGATCCTGGCATCCAGTGGTGCCGTCACCCACGATCTCGCAGTCAGCGTTTTCAAGAAAGATCTGGATGATGCCGCCAAAGTCCGATTGGCAAAAATCGCCTCGGTGGTTGTCGGCGTCATCGCAATCGTGTTAGGGATTCTTTTTAAGGGCCTCAATGTGGGCTACCTCGTGGGATGGGCATTCAGCATCGCAGCGTCAGCTAATCTCCCGGCGCTGGTCATGTTACTGTTCTGGAAAAAAACCACCCGGGAAGGCATCATTGCCGCAATCCTGGTAGGAATGATCAGTTCACTCGGATGGATTTTGCTCAGTCAAGACACTTACAAAAGCGTTTACGGGATTGATGCGCAGGCAATTGTTCCCTTCAGCCAGCCCGGCCTGGTGACAATACCCCTCGGGTTCTTAACGCTTTACCTGGTCTCACTATTCACACAAAAGCCGCAGGCTACTTTCCGGGAATCCAAGCCAGAAGCGTAGCCTGAAAAGTGTATTTCCCGAGAAGTTCAGTTATCGGAATTTCCCAAATCAACGACCGTGCCGGTAATCACAAATGGATCCCTCCGATTTGCTTTTTTCGTAACCGGTTGACTGCGAATCGGAATTGCCTTGGTCGAGCTTTCCTTCACGGCAATGCTGTCCGCCGCTTTAAAACCGGCGCTGTAAAGGCAGGTTTGTTTCTGGAAGCTGAGATCCGTGACCTTAATCCTGGTCGTGTCTGAAATCGGAATTTCCCAAGAGAGGCTGAACCGAGCCTGAACATGCTTGGCCACTTCGTGAGGTTCCACCCGAACTGGTTGAATCTCGATCAAACGGTTGTCAACTTTGACCGTCAGTGATTTCAAAACCTGTGACTTGAAGGCCTTTCGAAACGCTGCAAGCTTTTCTTTATACCCACTGTCCGCTCGGGTACCGGGGCACATTTCTTCAACCAATTGATCTAAGGTCTGTGGGTTAAACCCAACATCGTATTGAACCCTTGTCTGGTTGACCCCGACCACGACTTGAGTGGAAACCTTGACTACCCCATCGGGCAAATCATGAGCCCCAAAGCTGCAGACCACCAGACCACAGGAAATACCCCAAAAAACGAAAGCCATCATTTTTCACTCACTACCGGTATCAGAGCCAACGACCGGGGATAAAATAGGAAAAATTGGAAAGTGTTCCCAAT
>JAZABE010000942.1:0-1114 GCA_036137535.1 Planctomycetota bacterium
CAGTTCGGTTCAGGCGCCGGATGGAGACATTGCCCGGGTTCACGTCGGTGCAATCGAGCGACTTCAGGCTCTTTTCTAACCAATCGAGGAAACGTTTTTTTTCCTCTTCCGGAAGTGGTTCTGCATCCGGTGGAGGCATCTGACCTCGGCGAACGCGATCCTTGAGTCGCTGCCAGCGCTTGGCGTCCCGCAGTAATTGATCAATGCGCTGAACCTGCACCAGGTCCAGGCCACCCTCGGCATCGGTACCCGAGTGACAATCGCCACAGTACTCTTGCAACAACGGATGGAACTCACGGTTCAACTGCGTTTGCAGTCGTTCGGTATCTTGCCATGCGAATGCAGCTACCGGAGTCAGTAGCACCAACAGCCAGGTCCCGATCCATTGTTTCCTTCGATGGGGACGCTGGCATCGGCTATCCCGTTGGACATCGGATTGCGATTTGTCGTTGACGAACATGCCGTTTGGTTTAGGAAGGGAAGGGATAGGCCGTCGGTAGCTTGGCCAGTACGTTCTGTTTTTAAACCAAAACAGGCAGAACGGGTTCCTGATTGAGAATAATTTTGCACCCCTTTGGGTGACCTGTCCCAGCGGGTTGCCCATAGAAAAACACGGTTTTTTACGTCCGGATGGGAAATAAATTCCGGTTTTTGCCTAAAAATTGGCCGTTTTCCGGGGTTTTTAGCTTCAAGCTAGTTGATAAATCGGAGTGAATCGCTCAAATATTCGCGTTTTAGCGGGCGAAACCGTGTTTTTCGAAAAACTGATTACCAAGGAGGACAAGGCATATGGCCAATAAGACCGGTGGCCCAAAACCACCCACGAAATCCGAGATCATGAATAACATTGCCGAAGCTACCGGGCTGACCAAAAAGGAAATTGCCGCGGTATTTGAAGCATTGACTGGTGAAATCGAAAAAAATATTGCCACCAAAGGTGGTCCCGGCCAGTTTACGATCCCAGGTTTGTGCAAAGTCGTCGTGAAAGATCGACCGGCATTGCCAAAGCGAGAGGTTCGAAACCCTGGTACAGGTCAAATGGTTTGGGCCAAACCGCGCCCAGCCAGCAGACAGGTCAAAGTGAGACCCCTCAAAGGTCTCAAGGACATGGTTG
>JAZABE010000943.1:0-4737 GCA_036137535.1 Planctomycetota bacterium
ATGTAGAGGCTGTAGGTAGGTATGAGCATGAAGCACCTAGATATGGCCTCCCAGCTGCAGTACACCGACAGGGATATGAGACAGCACGACGTCCAGTGGCAGGCGTGCTGCGCCCGCGGCCCGTGCCAGGCCCCGTACCACGCCGGGCTTCCGTCGCCGCCCAGGGCCGCGTCGCGCGTCCCGAACGTCTCGATGCCGTCCAGGTTGTACACGGCCAGCGGCACGGAAATGGTGAACGTTAAAGCAGCGACGATGGCGAACTGGTTCACCGTGTGGAACACGCCGTCGAAGAACGCGTCGCTCCGCTGCAGGAAGGCGTCGATTTCCTTAACCGTGGGAGGCAACCCGATCAGGTCCAAAGTCACTCGTCGGATCAGTGCATCTCGCCCCGCCGTTGGCTCGGGGGCCAACCCATTTTTTTGCAACTGTTCCTGGACTAACAGGTCAATCGGCGAAACCGCTTTCCAGCCGGAAACCGGCTTGGGAATTGTTGGTTTCTGAGGTGGGACAAAGGCCCAATGCCTAGACCATTTTGCCCCGAGTTCTATCCATCGCTTAATCAACTCTTTTTGTTTGGTCGTCAGCTTCTTTCCGGAATCAGCCGGGGGCATCACCAAGTCATCTTCATTGGAAAACAGGCGAGCTACCAGTTCACTCTGGGAACTCGAACCGGGGACAATCGCTGTGGCCCCGGATTCCAGTTTTGAGAACACAGCCTCCTCACGGTCCAGTCGCAAGCCTGCCTCTCGAACTTTTGCATCCGGTCCATGACAGGCAAAACAGTTTTCTGAGAGTAGTGGCAGAATATCCCGGTTGAAATCAGGTTCTTCCGCCATCAGCTCACAAGGACGGCAGAAAATGGTGAGCAGGAAAAAACAAACTGAAAATCGGTAGCTCATAGTATTGCGGGAGAGACAAATGGGCTGAGTTCGTGTGATCGTTTCCGGTCGGTGAGAGCAACATTTTATCACATTTACTCAGCCTTTTAATTCCTATTCAAGGGCCAAATGTCCAACTTTTATGAACTATATGCAAAGGGCCTGAAGCCAAGGATCCTTCACAGAGGACCGCGAACCCAAGAAACCAGCAATTCACCCCGGGTCAAACGCCGAACCAGCTGCCTACCGGTTGATCCAACGTGTCGTTGACAAACCGGTTCAACTAAGGCGAAAAGACAGGCAAGTAGTTATATGGGATTTGCAGAATAATGCAGGCCATTGCCGTTGCAAATTCGCTGCCATGACTGTCTGACCAAGAACCGTCTCCCTGTTGTTGTTTGAGCAAATGATCCCGGATCGCCGGATACCATTTTTTCCAGTTCTCTCCTCCCGCATGCCACATCGCCTGAACCGCATAGTAGTGCGCGTAATAAAAATAACTGCTACTGAATGAACTGCCTGACCCAGGGCGATGCCGATTAATGTACTTGAGAGCTTTCTGCACGGCTTCCCCTTCATAAATCCCTGCGCTGTAAAGCGACACGACGCCTGCTGCTGTCAACGGAAAACTGGTATGGCCGCCGCCCAGGGTATAACGAAATCCACCATCAGCTGCCTGGCTTTTTTTGACATAATCAATGCATTTTTTTCGAGTTTCATCCGGCACATTGACCCCTGCATCACGGGCAGCTCGCAAGGCCATGATTTGGCAAATTGTGATCGAAAGATCCGCGTCACTTTTAACCGGTCGGTAACGCCACCCCCCAACCGAATTTTGTGTATCCACAATCAACTTGACCGAGGCCCGAAGCTTGATTCCCAACTCTTTCTTGGGAGTCATTCCATAGGCCTGAGCCATAAACAGGGTCGCAAATCCGTGTCCATACATGTTTTCCGTGCCGGCATTGGTCGAAACGTACCCGGTGTCGTTGGTACATTTCACTAGGAATTCAACACAACGATTGATTTCATCACCATACTTGCCTTCGCCAGGTGCACTGCCGTTACACATGAACGCCAGCCCCCCCAGACCACACGTGGCAACACCGCCTGCATAACCGCCTTGACCAAAAGCCCCCTTGTTGCTGCCCGTCTTGACCTGCTTCCGCGCGAGGAATTTCAAGCCTCGCTCAATCGCTTTTCGGGTTCGCGCATCAACCAGTTTGTCCGGTTCGGCTTCCTTGGGATCATCCACCCGCTGCGCAACGACTTTTCCGCTCAGGCAAAAAAGAAAAGCAATACAAACGATCAGAGGCAAGAATTTATTCATGACTTTTACTGGAATCATTGGCCGACAACGCTGGGGGATTTTCCTATCTAGTTTAATTTATGCTGATAAAGCTGCCATAGCAAATCGGAAAGGGGGCAGCTCACATCATCCAGAGTCCCGTATTGTGTGGAATGTCCTACAACTTTCTAATAGACAGTCTTGAAAAACAACGACACTTTCGGGGTCCAATTTTGACGACATTGTCTTTGCCTACCCCAAGTTCGTGCAATATACCGTGAAACGAGATAGAGATGTCCCTAGCGACTGGATCCATTGAAACACTTGCAATCAACACCATTCGAACCTTGTCCATGGACGGGGTCCAAGCCGCCAACAGCGGACATCCAGGAACCCCAATGGCTCTGGCACCCGTAGCGTATTCGGTCTGGCAGGAAGCCCTGAGCTATGATCCCAATCATCCCCGCTGGCCCGCCCGTGATCGGTTTGTACTCTCATGCGGCCACGCGTCCATGTTGCTTTATTCAGTTCTACATGTTGCCGGTGTCAAGAAAATCGATGCCCAAGGCGAGCCGACCGCCGAACTCTCAATCACCTTGGACGACCTCAAGAACTTTCGCCAACTTGATAGCCCCTGTGCCGGCCACCCTGAATTTGGAGAAGCCGAAGGAATTGAAACCACAACGGGACCTTTGGGTCAGGGCATTTCTAACAGCGTTGGTATGGCCATTGCCGCCAAATGGTTTGAAAGTCGTTACGACCGACCCGGAAGCGAGATCTTTGGATTCGACACATATGCACTATGTAGTGATGGCGATTTGATGGAGGGAATCGGTTGTGAAGCAGCTTCACTGGCGGGGCATCTGAAACTTGATAACCTTTGCTGGATCTATGATGACAACAAAATCACCATCGAGGGAGAAACCGATCTCGCCTTCAGTGAAGACATGAAAACCAAATTCCAGGGTTTGGGGTGGCACACCGTAACCGTCGAAGACGCCAATGACTTGGATTCAATCAAGGCTGCACTAGATGAATTCAAAACAACCTCTGGAAAACCAACACTGGTCATCCTAAAAAGCATTATCGGGTACGGTTCCCCCAACAAGGCCAACACGCACGGAGCTCACGGCGCACCTCTGGGGGATGAAGAAATCAAATTGACCAAGGAAGTCTATGGCTGGCCCAACGAAAAATTCTTGGTTCCACAGGAAGTCCCAGAGCATTTTGCCCAAAAGGTTGGAACCCGTGGCGCCGAAGCTTATGCAAAATGGAAAGCTGCTTACGAATCCTACGCCGTAGAAAACCCCGAACTTGCAAATGAGCTCGAAAAGATCTGGTCAGGAGAATTGCCATCAAACTGGGAGGCCGGCTTGCCGGAGTTTGCCGTGGATGAAGAAAAAGGAATGGCTACCCGTGCCTCATCCGGCAAAACCCTGAACGGGTTTGGACCTGCCATCCCCTGGTTCATCGGTGGGTCTGCAGACCTTGCCCCCTCCACCAAAACCTTGATTGAACATGACGGTGCCGGTGAATTCGGGCCAGAAAATTACGGCGGCCGCAATTTCCATTTCGGGATTCGAGAGCATGCCATGGCAGCCGCTTGTAATGGAATGGCACTCTGTGGTTTGCGACCTTACGGGGCAACCTTCTTTGTTTTCACTGATTACATGCGAGGTTCAATGAGATTGAGCAGCCTCATGAAACTGGGCGTCACGTACGTCTTAACCCATGACTCGATTGGTGTCGGAGAAGACGGGCCAACCCACCAACCGGTCGAGCATCTCGCGGCCTGCCGTAGTATTCCCGGTTTGCTGGTCATGCGTCCCGGCGATGCCAACGAAGTTGCCCAGTGTTATCGGATTGCACTCAACAACCCTCAACGACCCTCGGCCATGGTCTTGACTCGGCAAAATGTCCCGACATTTGATCGTTCGACAGGCGGACAAGCCGAGGCAACCCAAAAAGGGGGTTACGTACTTTACGATTGCGATGGAACTCCCGACGTCATTTTACTAGGAACTGGGAGTGAACTCGGCCTGTGCGTTTCCGCCCATCGAATCCTGTCGGACGCCGGGGTCAAATCCAGGGTGGTCAGCATGCCTTGCTGGGAACTTTTCGACGAACAGGAATGCAGCTACAAAGAAGCCGTTCTGCCAGAAGCCGTAACCCACCGCATTGCCGTTGAAGCCGGTATCCGCATGGGTTGGGACAAGTACATTGGAGCCAAAGGCAAATTTATCGGGATGGACTCATTCGGAGCCTCGGCTCCCTACACCCAAGTCTACGAGCATTTTGGAATTACCGTCGATGCTGTCATCGAAGCCGCAAAATCATTAACTGGAAATTAGGATCGGGGGACTTCTTTAAGTGAACCACCCCAGAACCACCGACACCCAAGCCGCACCAACCCAAAACCCGCACTAAGAAAGGAATTCAAAATGGAAAAATGGCCCATCGGCGTCTTCGCCAGTATTGATGCTGGACTGGGCGTGAAACTGGAAGTGGCCCAGGAGCTTAAGATTCCAACAATCCAGTTACATGCGCCAGCCAAAGAAACTCGCACCCCGG
>JAZABE010000944.1:0-7564 GCA_036137535.1 Planctomycetota bacterium
GACTCCCTTCTGAGAGTGATTGTTCAGAAAAGTTGGCCAATCTCTGTTGTTGAATTCGAATGCGATTGCTGGCAGCACCCAGGGCAGGCAAACTCTTTGCAGAGATCGTGTATGTCGCTCAAAAGAGCGAAACGGGATTCAGTGCTTTGCGAACTTGTTGCCATGGGATCCTCGTGTGCTTTAGCCGGTCCCAATAAGTTGCTCTTTGATAAACCGGGTTAGCCTCAGTAGTAGGAACATTGGCAGTATCATTCCAACGAGCACCAAGAAAATGACTCCCGGTCCAACCGTATTGAATAAATCATATAGCCAGTCATTCCAAAGGAGATTCCAGTTTAGGGCGACGACGACCGTCCCAACGGAAAGGTAAGGCCCATATGGCAATGTGCTTTCGCTCTTGACGATTGCCATAGGAATAGAGACCAACAGTGCAGCAAATGCCGAAGCCGCGAGAATGGGAAGACAAGCTTGCCATCCCATATAGGACCCAATCATTGCCATCAACGTGACGTCTCCAAATCCCATCGCTTCTTTGCCTAACGCCAAACGGCCGACGATACGGATCGTCCAAATCATGGTCATCCCAAAGGTGAGCCCGGCAATCGATGTCAACAAGGCAATTTTGTTTGGATCAGGAGCCAGAGACCAAAAGAAAACTATTCCGAGGGATCCCAGGATACAGATGGCAGCCAGAACGGGTGTTCCCCAGTACATTTTCCGGGGAGCAATGTTGATCGTTCCTTGAATTGATCGAGGTCGCTGAGCAATGCTCGCCAGCATCAGGGGAATAAATTTCGAAACACCTTTTCGAAAAGTGCATAGTTTCGGAACAAGAGCAAAACACCAGAACCACAGACAGGCAATCGAAAAAACTAGACCGGTGGAAGAATACCAAATACCCGCAGGTGCCAGGGGTGTGGCGAATGTTAGTGGCTCGCTCATGTTCAATTCATTGACGTGAGGCAAGCTGACTGCTGGAAAAGACGCGGTAAATATTACGGAAATGATCACTCCTGGAATGGTGACCTGGTCCGGAATCGTAAATTCGTCGAAATCAATAAATGTTGCGACGATGAGTAAAGAGAATACGATCAATTGAATGGAAAACCAGGACCACTGGGTTGTGGCTTGGTTTGGAATTTCAACGTCTATCGGAACTAGGCCGGAAGTGCCATCACAATGGAAAATGTACAACCAGGCGACTGCAAAACCCCAGAAGAGTTCGATCAAGAGTGGCCTTAACCAGAAGAGTGTGCCATGGAACTCCTCTTCCCGGTTGAGTGTTGTCCAGCCGACCAACGGGATAAAGTCAACAAATTTTCGTTCTTTGGTTTTCGGATGACGTTTCATCCATGGGCTGATGGGGCGTTTGTTAAAAAATGCGAACCGGTAGATCGCGTGGTTTATCTGTCCACCAATGATCGTTCCCAGCACAAAGAACGCAACCACGTTTATCATTGATTTCCTGATCGAGAAGTTTGGAAATGAGGACGTTTTATGGGCAGGTCTAACTTCTTATTTTCGTCAACACCGAAAAATTCACAGATTCCTAAAATTTGAAGCGACTCAACGATTTTGGGACGCCTCGCCGTCAATTTCAAGATTGCGTCGTTGGCCTTCAAGTCTTTTTTGTAGCAGGAACAATTTATCAATCCTCAATAATACCCCGGAACGGTTACCGTGGATGTGAATAAGAGTTCCTTGATTTTGCTCGCTATTTGGACTGTCAATATATCGTCAGTGTCGTGGGTTAACGTGTCAAGTGCGAGGTGACGTTCTCTGATGCAATTAAAGATGAAACCACTAAAAGGGCCATTCAACGAAAGGGGCTGGGATGAGGAAAGCATGCTGATCAAATAAGCCGCCGGCGCCGGTCCAGGTGACAAAACGCATCAGAAAGACAAATCCTGCAAAGGTCAGCGCCAGGCCAAGTTGCAGGATCCAGACAGGCCACCGAACCCACAGGCTGGCTTGCTTCTCTTTTCGGCAGGCGCTCAAGTACGTCCAGCCCGACAGAAAGCGTGTAGGTAACATGAAAGTGATGAAGACAATTGCGGGAAGAAAGAGTAATTCTGGGAAAATTTTCTCAATCTTCAATAAAAATAGTGGCAGGGCAAAAACAAAAATTGCCAAGAGTAATACCAGGTGCCGGATCGGCACTCGCTTGAACGTTTCTCTCGCAACCCGAAGTTCAAAGATGGCCGCAAATCGATTTTCACTGGCAAAATGAGCTTGCAGGATAGGCAGGTAGGTCGCCACTAGGGCAAACAGGATGACCCCGACCAGCCCTGTCAAGATTGCCGCGACATCAACAGTTGTTGCGGAAATAATCATGACGGCCACTGGGGCCAGTAGCCAGATGATTGTTCCGATGAAACCTCTAACCCCTAGCCAGAACAAGTCAGGGAGTTTCAGGTCAAGAGTAAAATGCCAGACGCCGTCGCGGGCCTTGGCAAACAACTGGCGCGAACGAAACGATTTCCATAGAATGGCCGGCAGAAACCAATCGGATAACGGTTTGGTCATGCACACGTCTTCAGTGAATTGGGGTGAAAACCGCCCGATCGTGTTTTCGAGTAAGGGACGCAATCGCTTGGCATTGGCAGCCTTTCTGAGTATCCAAATAACCAAGGCAAAAGGCGCGACAATGGGCCAGAAAAAATATCTTAGTTTTCCCCCACAAAACCACGCGGCGACAATATGAGCCAGGATGAGTAACGTCCCGACCAGATGTACCCAACCCAAAGATCGGGTCGTTTGAGAGAGAGGGTCAATTAAGAACGAAGCTTCCCACCAGGTTCCCAGTAGTGTAACAGGCCACAAAAGAAACCAGGTTCCAATGATGATTCCAGCGAGTTTGGCTGCTTTGTCAAAACCAATCAATCCGGCATGAATCGATTGTTGGTTTCGGATTCTTGCACTGACCTCAAAAAAATAGCCTAGCGCCATAAATTGGAGCAAAGGAATCACAGCTGCAATGCCAAGACAGAATAGGATCCCAAAGAGTCCGAAGCACCAATGAAAAGCGTGCCCGATACCGCCGACAATACGAAATGGAAAACTGGGATGGCGAACGGATTTTGATTTGAGCAGCTCGACGCCAGCGTCCTTGTTGCTTGGCAATCGGGTAGGCATAGTTTCCATGGAATCAGTCTTCACCGTAAACTCGGAGGTGCATTCAATAGACCAATCTTGCTCGTATTGAACAGGGTTAGGCGAATCCAGGGGTTCATTTGGTTTCTCTCGTGGTTCAGTGACCTGGAAAGTCAATTCCTGTCGCTGAATCGCCAACGTGTTTGGAAATCTCGCGGAACATCTCTGTTGAGTAACTTGGCCCGAAGTAACTCGATGGGAATATTGTTTTCTCTGAGCACCGCATCATGAAATTCGCGGTTGGTCATTTTTCCAGATTGAACCAGTTCGCGATGGAGTTTCCGGAATTGCAATGCTCCAATCATGTAAGCAGCCTGATACAAAGGGCCATAACCTCCCATGACACTTCGGCGTACTTCGGCTGCCGCATTATTACGTTCATGCCCGACTCGGTCGACCAAAAAATCTATGCATTCTTGGGGATGCATTTCACCGGAATGATAGCCAAGTGAAAAAAGAATTCTTGCACAACGGTGTTTTCTCCAAAATAACATCCCGATTTTGTCTTCATTAGATCGGGCAAAGTTTAAGTCCCATAAAAGCATTTCCCAATAAACAGCCCAGCCTTCCAACCAGAAGGGGGTATTGAATAGTTTCCGGTAATTCTTGTGTCTTTTATTCATGAAATATTGAAGGTGATGACCTGGGATCAACTCATGGTGAACTGTTGCCCTGGCAAAGTGCCGGTTGTTTCCTCGCATACTCATCAATTTATCCCTATGAGGCATGCTGCCGGTTGGAAACGAAACCAGGATGGTATGCCCACCCAAAAAATAAGGACTCATTTTCTGTCGTTCGGGAGACATCATCTTCATCCGCCATGACTCCTTGGCGATCAATGGAATCGTAATCAAGTCGTGGAGTTGAAGAAAATGAATTGCTTCCTGAGCGAGTTCGTTAATCAGTTTCGGTTGTTCCCCGGGTTGGACGAAACGGGTTTTGACTTCGTTCTGAGCGTCTACCCAATTCTTGTGTCCCAAAGCTTGGGCTGCCTTTTCCATTTCTTGATCACACCAAGCCATTTCTTGGTTGGCGATGTTAAGCAAATCGTCCAATGAATACGGAATGAACTCCGCTCGCAATTCCCTGTCAATCTCCTTTCGCCCAATCGGTTGACCGATAATCTTTTCGGAATTTTGTGTGTTTCCATAAACCGTGCTTTTGAGTTCGTCCGCATAGGATTTCAAGCTCCCAACTAAAGCCTCGTAGGGGGTTTCAGCCCAAAACGTGTAGAGCGGATTGTAACCCAGACCAAACCGGTGAAATTCTCCGATTGCCACTAGTGTGTTTTGGACTTGCGAGATGGATCTCAATATGAGTGTTGGATGGGACGTTGAAAAATTTTGGATCGTTGACCGGTCAAAGTCTTTGATATCCTTGGTTGCGTTTTCGAAAATTGCTGCGACTTTTCGGGGGTCAACTGCTTTGGTCAATTCCTGCTCATCGAGCAGGCCATTCAGCGGTTCCAAAAAAGGGACCAACTTGGCGGCAGCCCTGTCTTGTCGCCATTGAGTTTCTTTTTTTTGTGCTTCATGGTTCACATAATTCGTGAGCAATGTGAAATCAATTTTCCCGTCTGTATCGAGTGAATCAAAATCGAGTTGGGACAAGCGGTTTTTCCAATGAGAATAAAACTCTGTCATTCGCTTGTGGGTGACGGTTGAATTTGGATTTTGGTATTTGAATTTCAAACTGTCTTGGTCAGCCGTGAACTGTTCGATCATATCCCGGGCGATATTTGGCGATTGAGCCAGTGCATTGGACGTGCACGAAAATGCCAGAAAGGTAACCGAGATGCAAAAGAGGTTTGGTGTTGTGGAAAACATGTTCTTCTTTCCGACAAATGATCAACCCGGTAAGATTCAATCCGGTAAAATTGAAATGGAATAATGCCTAAATGTACCCGGAATTCACTTTTGAAGAGCGGGTAATTGATTTTATAATGAAATCCGATACGAGTAATCTAGATAACGAAAATTTGACGTGATCCGAAAAATAATTGGTTGGTGTTTTTGTTGTGCTTTAGGGTGGAATGTTGCGGCGGATGAGCCTGTCGACTTCAACAAGGAAATTCGTCCCCTCCTGTCCACTCATTGCCTTGCTTGTCATGGGCCTGATGAATCAGCCCGGGAAGCCGGGTTGAGACTGGATCAGCCAGACCTGGTAATCCAAGAGGCTGAATCGGGGAACATTCCATTGATTCCCCACCAGCCTGCCAAGAGTGAGCTGTTCCGGCGCATTAGACTGCCGCATGGCGATGCTGACAGAATGCCTACTGCAGGAAAAGGACTTTCAAAAGCAGAAATCGATGTCATTCGAAGATGGATTTTGCAAGGAGCCCAATACCAGCGGCATTGGGGTTTTGTAGCGCCCAAAAAACCAGAATACCCTGCGGCCCGCCAACCCAGCTGGGTGAAAAACGGGATTGATCGTTTTGTACTGTCAAAACTGGTGAAACAGTCTTTGAACCCAACAGTCGAAGCTGGACGGTTGGTGATTGTGCGACGGGTCTACCTAGATCTGACGGGTGTTCCACCGACGATCGATGAAGCCGAGCAGTTTCTAAACGATCATTCACCAGGGGCATTCGAAAAAATGGTGGATCGTGTTTTGGCTTCGCCCCAATTTGGGGAAAGATGGGCTCGGGTCTGGCTTGATCTGGCGAGGTATGCAGATTCACAAGGGTACGCACAGGATTCCGCAAGAAGAATACACCGCTACCGGGATTGGGTGATTGAAGCGATTAATCGCAACATGCCTTTTGACCAGTTTACCATCGAACAAATGGCGGGCGATATGTTGGAGAATCCTACCAACGACCAAATTTTGGCCACTGCCTTTCACCGAAATACCATGACTAACAGCGAAGGTGGAACGGACGACGAAGAATTCAGAACTGCGGCAATTGTCGATCGAGTGAATACAACCATGCAGGTCTGGATGGGGATGACCATGGGTTGTGCACAATGCCATACTCACAAGTACGATCCCATCTCACAGGAGGAATATTTCCAGGTTTTTTCCCTGTTGAATCAGACGGAAGATGCTGATCGGGGAAATGAGGCTCCCCTTCATTCGGAGTTTTCGCCTGCGTTGTTACGGCAGAAAACTGGATTGGAACAGCAAATTAAAACACTTAAAACCGTTCTTGCCCAAGAAAAAAGAACCACCCCACCGAAGCGGGAAATTGCGTTGGGGGAGCTTAACACTCGCTTTGTTCGGGTTCAGGGTCTGGGAAAAATGTGGCTGCACTTGGCAGAAATTCAAGCCTTTGAGGGTGATTCAAATGTTGCTGTGAACGGGAAATCCAGGCAATCTTCTACAGCCTTTAATGGGCTTGCCAAAAATGGTAACGATGGAAATACAGATGGTGATTATTTGAAAAACAGCGTTACTCATACGGAAGATGAGGAAAATCCCTGGTGGGAGGTAGACTTGGGAGCGGCTAAGAAAATTTCCAAGATTGTCGTATGGAACCGGACTGATAGTGAATCCGTTCGAGTGAGATTGAAAAAATTTCGAGTCATTCTGATGGATGAAAAACGGAATCCGGTTTGGACGATCGTAACGAGTGAGACTCCAAATCCGTCAATCCAGTTCTCCGTTCCAGGAAATAGCATTGCATTGAGTAAAGACGAAAAGAAGAGCCTGCTGGCTTTGCTGAATGAAATGGGATCGGGTCTTTCGTCCAACGAAAAGAAACTCAAAGCTCTGGAAACGCAGTTGTCTAAAATTTCAAAGCCGGATATCACCACTCCGGTGATGAAGCAATTGCCGCAGGAGAAACAAAGGATTACGAAAATTCATATTCGGGGTAACTTTCGTAATCCGGGTAAAACAGTTTCCCCGGGGGTTCCCAGTGTGTTTCATGACCTGGTCTCTGCTTCCGGTTCCCCCAATCGACTTGATTTCGCGAAGTGGTTGGTGAGTGAAAAAAATCCGATGACTTCCCGGGTAATTGTTAATCGGTTTTGGGAACACCTGTTTGGAATTGGTATCGTTGAGACGAGTGAGGATTTTGGAACTCAGGGTGAGTTGCCTTCGCATCCCCAGTTATTGGATTACCTGGCGACCGAATTTGTAGAGCACGACTGGGATGTTAAGTGGTTGTTGAAACAGATCGTTTGCAGCGCAACTTACCGTCAATCATCTAAGGTTTCTGAAGAACTTGGAAAGAGAGATCCGCGGAATCGTTTGTTGGCGCGAGGTCCACGGATGCGACTTCCGGCCGAGATGATTCGCGACCAAGCGCTTTTTGTTTCTGGAACATTGAGTACGAAAATGAATGGTCCCTCGGTGCGTCCACCACGCCCAAAACTTGGCTTGCGTGCGGCATTTGGCGGCAGCACGGATTGGGATCCCAGTCCCGGCGAGGATGCGTACCGTCGCGGTCTTTACACGACCTGGAGAC
>JAZABE010000945.1:0-5193 GCA_036137535.1 Planctomycetota bacterium
CAAAAATTGAATCATACCCTGGTCAAAAATGTCAGCTGTGTAAACGACAGGCGGCGGGTCGCCTTCTAGCGAAAATCCGGCTGCCTGGGCGCGGTGAATTTCTCCAAGGCTGACCGCGTCAACCACAACACCGTTACGGCGGACAAAATCCAGTACTGCAAGGTTGGAATTGGCTTTTTGCGCATAGCGAATCACATCAAACGATTTCAGATCATTGATCCGTTGCTGGATTTTTGCCGTGTCATAGATATAGGTTGGTGTGCCGAACTGTTCAGCAAGTTCGGCAATGGAAAATCCGGCGATGTCGCAACGTGAAATTGAAAAGGGGGTAGGCTGGGCCATGGATTACTTTCATTAAGAGAAGTATTCATTCTACGAACGATGAACTTTGTTAGAAAGTGGCGCTATTGGCATGGACTGTCAGGGTGCTTTCCAGCCGTCAAAAGAGGCTGCCGAATCGCTTTGGATCCGCACTTCTCAAAACTGGTTTACCACCAAGCCACAGATGTCGGTGTCGTGAATCGACTCAGGTGCTCCGATTTCCGTGGAGGTTAGTAGGATTCCTCTTTGTTCCTTGGACTCGACGGGTGCACCGTGGGAGCCCCTGACGAGTGTTGCATCCAGCGGTGTCGATCGGGTTGTTCTGTCGAAGTGAAGTTCAACCGGGTCGTACCCAGGTTTTCGGTGGATGTCGACCGTGCGAGCGAACGGCGGGGCTTTCGCATCATCATTCCACCAACCAGCTTCTGAAGTTTAGGCATGTTTTCTAGGTCTTTTTCACGAAGCCCAGGGATGGTGAGGAGAACGACATTTTTTGGCATAGTGCTCAATTCCGAAGATTGGTTTTTTGATAGGAAATGGTAAGTCCCCAAACAATTCGATTAGGGCTGTTCCGCATTGACTAATGGGGACAAAAAATCAAAGGCTTGTTGTGCAATGTTGGGTGCATCATGGCTGTGCCGACTGAGTTCTACGTGAATCCCACCAGTGTATTGGATTGATTTTAGGGCCTCGATGATGGGCGGGAAACACATGTCACCTTCGCCAAACATCAGGTGATCGTGAATTCCGGCTTTCATGTCCTCGATGTGAATATTGACGATTTGGTCTGAGAAACGGATCAGGTAATCTGCGATAGGCACTTCGTGCAGACAATAAAGATGACCAACGTCCATTGTTATTTTCAGGTTTGGTGAATTAACCCATTGCTTCAGCCGTTCGAAACGCGAGGTAGTATCGATGAACATCCCCGGTTCGGGCTCAAAACCGATGTTGACACCAGCAGTTTCTGCGATGTCCAGAATCGTCGAGAGCCTGGAAGCCAGGCGTTCCAGCCCAGCTTCCTCAGATAGCGGATCCCTTAAGATTCCTGACCAGAGAGAAACACAATCGGATCCAAGTTCCACAGCACACTCAATGCAGTATTTATAAAAATCAAGCCGCTTTGTACAGTTGCTGGACATCAAAGTCGGTTCGTGTTTGGCTGTGGCATCCAAGAGAAACCGTGCACCGGTTTCGATGACGCTGGTCATGCCCCGGTCAGATATTATCTTTTTGACCTCTGCAAGTTGCCAAGAGGAAGCGGTGTAAGGGTTCAGGCAATGATGATCAACAGTAATCGCGACCCCTCGAAAACCAATGTCAGCGATGGTCTGGATAGCCTCAAAGCAGCCATGGTTGGTAAATCCATTTGTGTTGTAGCCGAGGAGCATGGGTCGTTAATGAAAGGATCTACGGGTGGTCACATTGGGGCCTACACCAACCAATGTAGTCTGTCTGTCGATTTTAATTAATTGCTTTGCCCGGATAATGATGTAAAAACAGATCGCATTCGGTGCCCTCACAAAGTTCGGCTCTTCTAGGTCGATTTGAACCATCGTCCGAGTAAAATAGCGGGAAAAATTAGAATCACGACCATTAATGGCAATTGAACATTGGATGGATTGACCCACAAGCAAATGGCGGCATGGATCAAAATTAGTGACAAGATGCACTGTTTGATGGTCATTTGAACACGCTGGGGAATGGGATCGGCAATAGCCGCCAACGCCAACCTGCCGATGCTCAACCCAATCATGCCAATCATGAATGGAAGTAAGTAGGGCTTGTTTTGCTCAACAGTCGCAGGCAGGTCCAATCCGCACCAGGGTGTGGAGATGATGCCGAACAGACCGGTGACCATGATCGCGAAACCCCAGATGAGTAACCGTCGGTCGCTCTCTTTTGACTCGCTTCGTGCAAACCAAGTGACTCCGGCAATAAAAACTCCAATGCCGGACGCGATCATCATGCCAGCGGGCAACAGTTCACGGTGTTGGGCAGCGGCGAGGCTCATGCCCAGTAAAATGTTCAGGAACCGACAGCTTCCCATCAGGACTGGTGCAAGGGAGGTCTTTTTGAGAATTTTGTTGTAAAGCAAAATTGTGATTATCAACAACAGGCTAATCAAGCTGGGCTCAAACCCGACTCCCAAGGGAGCGACTTTGTCACCAAACATTAGATAGCTGAGACTAGCAAGGACAAAACCAATCACTAACAAGCTGGTTCCCCAGATTGCGGCTGTTTTCAGGGGAAAATCTCCTGCTGGGATGGGTCTCTCGGGCCGTTCTTTGGAATCCACCTCAATGTCAAACACATCATTGAGGATCATGCCTGCCGAATAGAAGCAAATCGTGGACAGCACCAACAGGATCAATCCACCCATGGGATCAAAAGACTGGTGGATGAAAATAAAACCCATTAAGACATCAGCGATTGCCGTAAATACATTGGGTAAACGCATCAATCGCAACAATGAGATCGTTGCTCCTGTTTTGGATCCCATTTGAAGGGTTTCCTCCGAGTTCGGTTCCTGGGTGTTGAAGCTACTGGCGTTGGAAGGTGCTTGGTGGGACACAGGGGATAGGCTGTTAAAGTGTGGCTAGCTGGTGAACGAGGCTGCCTGACGACTAGCCAGAACCTCCATGAGCGTAAGTCCGATTGAAGCAGCGATCAAGCCACGGTTCGGCTTGAACCCAGAAAGGTTGTGCAGAGCTAGAAGGCCAAGAAGATAAAAAAGTCCAGGCCGCGATTAGATCACGACCTGGACAGAAGTCCCCCCTGGGATAACTAATTCAGACTACAGGACACAGCCCAAGATGCCCTGTGCTTGGGGTGCCGTTGCAGTCATCGCGTCTCGTTAGGTGCAAGCCCGTTACTGGTAACGAACTTGATGCCTTAGGTTATCGGCTTTCAGCACCACCGACTTTGGTAAAGTTTTCGGATTATTTTCTCTTTGCCGGTTCGGCAAAATTTTCAAATTCATTAAAAATCAATTTGGATAGCCAAGTTTCACTGTCTGTGCAAAACGTAAATGCCGATTGAAATGATTAGGGAAGATCTCCGGATTGGGTGACTGTTGCTGCGCTCGAACGAGCCCAGTTTTCCGGGTTTCATAAAAATGCAATCAAATGCAAGGAAGCAAATTGATGCAAGCACAAATGCCAGATCGTTTCGCAAGCCGTCCACTCACCGTTGATGATCGACGAGGTGTTTTAGGGCCGGTGATGAGCTCACTAGGTTGGCCCATTGCCATCGGGCTTGTTGCGTATTGGGGTTTTTTATTGAGCTTGCAACAGGGCTGGATCGCTAGCGAATTGTTGATGCGGTACCTTTCAGCCCACCCCGTTTCCTATGTGGCGACGGCAATGTTCTTTGTGGGTGTGACCAGCCTGCTAATGAAGTTGTTGAGTGTAATCTACCAGATCAATGATCGGCGAAATGTCAAGTTGTCGGCCGCACCGAGTTTGGCTCAACGGGCTGATAGCAGCCGGCATTTGCTTGAAGAATTGCAAGAAATGCCGCGGCGGCGCAGAGGTTCTTATCTCGGCCGACGTCTCCGCAAGGCCTTGGAGTTTGTCCATGTCACGCAAACAGCCAACGGGCTGGAAGATGAGCTCAAGTACCTCGCGGAGCTCGATATGGAAAAACAACAGGAGAGTTTTGCGCTGAACCGTATCTTGATATGGGCGATTCCCATGCTCGGCTTCTTGGGCACGGTGATTGGGATTTCTGGCGCGCTGGGCAGCCTGAGTGTCGAGGCAGACTTTAACACGATGCTTACAGGCCTCAAGCAGAAACTTTATGTTGCATTTGACACGACGGCACTGGCCTTAACTTTATCGATTGGAATGATGTTTGGGCAATTTGTGGTCAATCGAATTGAGATTCAATTGTTGCAGACCGTGGATGAAGCGGCCTCGGCAGAATTGATGGGCAGGTTTGTCACGCTAGGAACGAACCGGGATCCCTACCTAGCTTCGGTGCAAAGCATGTCAGAAAAAGTGCTGGCCAGTATTTCGGAGATTGGGTCTCAACAGTCGGCGGTTTGGGACCGGGGATTAAGCTCGATTGAAAAGACCACGGAATCAACTCTCGGTAATTTTGCCGAGGTGCTGGCGGACCGATTGGCTCAACAGCTAAATCCGGTCATGGATGAATTTGGAATGTCACTGCGGACGGCGATTAACGATACCAGCAGTTTCATGGAGCAGCATGCAAAAGAACTTGGCGATTTGGTCCAGCGATCGACTGAGTTAATGAATGAACGCAATGAAGAGTTGTGTCATCGGTTTAGTGAAGTTTCAGGTGACGTTAAAAATGCGATGGGTACCCATGCTGAAGGGTTGCAACAAGTTCTCGCCGAGTCAGACCAAGTACTTGGCGCCCGTCTGCAGCGGTTCCATCAGGTCATGGAACAAGCGTTTGATACACAATCGGAAACCCTGGAAAAAGGCGTTGCTGATTCCGAAAAGCTGCTGAGCCACTATTCCCAGCAGATCAGCCAAATGATGAAACAGACGGTCAAATTAGTGGAAGTTCAGTCGGAACAACTGGCAGACGGAATCGAAAACTCACGTAAATGCCTGCAAGCAAATACGATTACTCTGAAGCAGTCGGTTGAGTCGGCAAACCAAGTAATGGATCGGCATTCAGAGCACTTGGAGGATGCTGTGATGGCCGCGTCCCAAGCGCTGGGTGACCACGTCAAAACAATCGCTGAGGCCGTTACCGAGAGCGAAGAGATCGTTGACAAACGGCAGGAAACGATTGCCAAAACTCAAGAATCAATGCTCAAAGCACAGACACAGCAGACGATGGCGATCGCAACTTTCAACGAAAAGCTACAGATCCTGGAGGGTGTGATTGAACAAT
>JAZABE010000946.1:0-1301 GCA_036137535.1 Planctomycetota bacterium
GAAGCTCATGCCGAAATCAACGCATTGAATAACTGCAGCGAATCTTCCCAAGGTTCAACAGCAATCATTACGCTAGAACCCTGCTGTCACACTGGAAAAACGCCACCCTGTTCACAGGCTTTAATCCAGGCGGGCGTTAAGACCATCATCGTGGGCATGCTCGATCCCAACCCCAAAGTCAACGGCGCAGGACTTGAGCAACTGGTCAATGCCGGACTGAAAGTCCATTCGAATTTTCTTCAACCCCAAATCGCGGCCCAAAATAGCGGGTTCGTTAAGCTCCAAACTCAACAAATGCCTTGGGTCATCGCCAAGTACGCAATGACTCTCGATGGCAACATCGCCACCACTTCCGGCGACAGCCAATGGATTTCCAATGAACAGTCCCGGGCAAAAGTCCATCAGCTTCGGGGACAAGTGGATGCCATCGTGGTTGGCTCAAGAACCGTTAACAAGGATGATCCCCGGCTAACCGCCCGTCCGGCCGGACCCCGGGTTGCAACTCGCATTGTCTTTGATTCAAACGCCAATATCTCCCTCGAATCCCAGCTTGTGCAAACCGCGCGGGATTACCCAACCCTGGTGATCGTTCACCCTGACTCGGCGCCCCAGTCCAAAATTGCAGCCCTCACCAAACAGGGAATTGAAGTCCTGTCGGTTGATCAGGATTATGTTCAGCGGATCCAGTTCGTGCTAAAAATCTTGGGCCAGCGACAGATGACCAATGTTCTGGTTGAGGGGGGCGGTCAGTTGCTAGGGGAATTTTTTCAAGCAAACCAGGTAGACGAAGTCAGGGCTTTCATTGCCCCAAAGTTCATCGGCACTGGAATTCCCCCCGTCCAATTCCCGGGCATTGAAACCATCTCCAAAGGCCGGGAATTTTCAATTGCCGACATTGAACACATCGAGGGCAATCTCTACCTTCGTGCACTGTCAGGTTGATCATCGCGAACCCGAACGTCGCATGAATCGACCACCTCTAAAATCACCGATCCATTCTCCCGAATTTCAGCAACCCTCACACCCTCGATCACATCCCCTTCTTTGACAACACGAGAACCGATCTGGGCCATCCGATCGTTCCCGCTGACCAAAACAAAACGAACCCCTTCTTGTTGCAATTTCAACATCAACTGTTTGGCCTGAGCCTGGCGTTGTTGCTCAACCCACAAACGAGTCGTTTCAGCCTTGGCAGCCCCCACCCGAGCCTCCTTGGCTTCTTTTTCCTTTTTCAGATTCTCGATTACGATCGGCAAGGCGAACGGATCCTGTTTTTCGAGGATTCCCAGCTTCACTTCTTG
>JAZABE010000947.1:0-6055 GCA_036137535.1 Planctomycetota bacterium
TTTGTTATCGAGTGCATTTTTGATATTGCCATGATCATCCCAGTAACCGGTATTCAAGGTTACAAAGCGGACTCCCGCTTCGACGAACCTGCGTGCTAACAAGGCTTGCTCGCCCCAACCTTTGCCGTATTTTTCGCGAAGCTTTGGGTCTTCTTCTTCCAGATTAAATGCTCTTTTGGCTTTTCCGGACAAGAGCATTTCTTGCGCTTGACCACTGATCTTGTCCATGTTGTCAAAGGTGCCTTTGGAATCGATATCCCGGCGAAGGCGATCAAACTGGGTGGTTAGGGATAGTCGATTCATCAATCGATCAGGGCTAAGTCCGTCGGTCAGTTTGAAGCTTTTATCGCTACCCGTAGGCAATCGACCTGCCTCATTTCCATAACTGAAATCACCGATCCTGAAAGGGTTGTGTGCGACCCCCAGATGAGCGGCACCATGAAAGCCGAATCCGCCATCATTGATATTGATCCCCGTTGGGACGCCTGGTTTAACGGTTCCCAACAATTTAGAGGCAATGGAGCCCATTGACGGGTTTCGTGGAGCTCGATCGGAACCGGTTGCACCCAGGTACCCGGTTAAAAGCCAGTGTGCTGCAGCCCAGTGATCCCCGTTGCCATGGGTAAACGATCGAATGATTGAGCATTTGTCCATCACCTTGGCATGGTAAGCCATTAGTTCGGAAACCTGGATGCCACTGACATTCGTATTGATTGGTAAATAGGGGCCGCGAATTTCAACAGGTTGGTCCATTTTCATGTCGAACGTATCGAGCTGTGAAGGGCCTCCATGTTGCCAGACTAAAATGACACTGCGGGGTGATTTCGTGGAAGCGACACCATCGGATTTGGCCTGAGCTTCACCACGCAGTAAATTGGTCAGGGTTAAGCCGAACGCAGACAAGCTCCCGATCTCGATAAAATGCCTTCGAGAGATACCATTACACAATTGCTTGCCGGGTTTACCTTCAATCCTTAGCATTTGTGGACCTGTTTATTCAAGGGAAGGGCATTCAGGTGGGATCTCTATTTTACGTACAACCCTTGCTCAATTTCAATTGCATTAGTTTTAAGATTGGTTGAACGGATTTCTCCTGCTTGTTATCGGTAAAACAGGCGGCATGAATCGAGGATATCGAAGAAAACGCGAAATTTGGGGTTGGAAGGCGGGTGAATCCCATTTATGCGGATTCTGACAATCGCCCGAACTTCGGGGCTGTTCTAGCGTTCGATTGGTTCGCCCTGTTCATCGTAACGTCCAAAGGCAAAGTACAGATAACAGGCTGGCAGAACCAAGAATCCCAAGAGAAATACATAGGACAATGAGAGCGACATCCACAGAGTTAAGGATGCAAACAGGATCCACTGCCACCATGTATCGCGCCACAAACCGTGGACTTGTCTTGATTTAATTTTTCCGTTCCCCTGCGTGTTTTATTCAGTACCCCCGGCAGGACTCGAACCTGCGACCCCAGCTTTAGGAAAGCTGTGCTCTATCCACCTGAGCTACGAGGGCAAAGCATTAACCCTTTGTGGGCTGCATTGTAAGCTATTCACTTGAACATCAAGATGGCAGTGACCGGGAAATGATCACTAGGATATTTGCCCTGATCATTCATTTTATCGATCCCGGCAAAACGGCAGTGAAAATCAGGTGTGTGCAAAATCCAGTCGATACGTTGTCCCGTATCGGTTCCACGAAATCCATTGAAGGTTCCTTCACCTGATGATGGTTGAGGGTGTGATTTTCGATAACTGTCTGACAACTTGACGATTTTATTTTTGGCAAGAGCGTTGTAGGGTTTTGAATTTTCACCACAGTTAAAATCACCGGTAACAATCGTTGGCTTTTTGAACTTTTCGATTTCCTTTGCAATCAATTTTGCCGATTCCAGTCGGGCCGTTTTTCCACGATGGTCGAAATGTGTATTGAGGAAGTAAAGCTCCCGTTTTGATTTTTTGTGTTTCAAGCGAACCCAGCTGGCGATTCGCGGAAGCGATGAATCCCAGCTTTTACTGGCAATGGTTTTGGGGGTTTTGCTTAACCAGAATTGTCCACTTTCTAACAGCTGGAATTTGTCTTTCCGAAAAAAAATGGTGCATTGCTCACCCTGGTTAGGGTTTTTATCTCTTGAACGTCCAAAGGTTGCATACTCTTTCAGGTTTTGGCTTAAATACTGAGCTTGGGTAATTAAGGTCTCTTGAGTTCCCAGCAGATCGGGTGAAAAGTTGTTGATGGTTTTCAAGACGAGTGGATGGCGGTGTTTCCAGTGGTTGGTGCCATCGTTGGCAGTGCCAAATCGTATATTGAAACTCATTACCCGAAGAGGCTCATCGGCCAGCAATTTCTGGGTGGATGAAAATAGCAAGCAAGCCAAGATTAAATAACGGGACATAATACAGGGATCGAGAATCGGTAATGAAACAGAAACTTCCTGATTTTACCAATTCTTGTTCAAGGTCAATAAGGATAACGGCTTGAGATTCTAAGAAAGGTCTGTTTTGAAAATTCTGGAACGCCGTGCTTGCTCAACGTAGGGACGACATGTCGCCATGAGATGGGCCTGCAGATACCCAAAAAAAGCAGCCTTCCGGATGAAAGGCTGCTTGCTGAGTCTATGGATCTCGATTCAGGACGAGGACCGTTAAAAGAAGCCGCCACCGCCGCCGCCGAAGCCGCCACCGCCGCCGCCGAAGCCGCCACCGCCGCCGCCGAAACCGCCGCCGCCGCCACCGCCGCCTTGACCTCCGCCACCACCTGAGAAAGTGAACGTTGAAACCGAAGCGATCGAGGAGAACATTGGGATCGGCGTGATTCGAACGTAACGGCGATCGGCCGATACCACTGCGGTTACCGAGGCACCGGCACCGGATGGTAAGGTTGTGATCTGAGGACGGAAACCTGCATCGCGTCGCCGATTGTTAATAGGTGTCAAGCCATCTTTGGCTTTCTTGCGTTCGTACTTGGCGTATTCTCGGGCTGCTTCCGATGAATCATATTTTGAAATTTTGTTTGCCAAAATTGAACGGTTGACAGCGAATTGTTCTTCTGCTGCGACCGCGATTTGATGTTGCCCTAAGTGATCTGTCCGTCGACCAGATTGCAGGCTGAACAGCACCAAAGCTTGGCCGTTTTCATCAAGATCAATTTGTTTCTTCTGATAGCTTTGAGATTTCAGCATGACCTGTCGAGCAATTTCAACAGTCACTTTTCCAGACGCGATTTCGCCGTAGATTTTATTGATTGCCAATCGGTAATCTCCTTTGAATCCACGAGGTAAGACGTAGTATTCGGAGAAACCGTCGATTGATTTTTCGTTCTTTTTGGCAAACTCATCTCCGATGAAAACACCACCCGAAGCCGTGCGCTGATTTCGAAGTGAGCAAATGGTACCTGAGGGTTCTTCAACCATGATGTCTACATCAGCGGTACCCGTCCATGTTACCTTGATCACACAATCGCGAACCATCGATTGGGACAGTTCTTTTTTGTATTTTTCAAGGGCTTGGGTTTGTTTTGCTCTCGCCATTTTGATCATCTGTGCTCGAGCTGAAACTAAGGCTTCTTCTCGAATGTGGCGATGTTTCATTGGCCATTCCTGGCTTAGGATTCCACAGGTTGCCCATTGGATGGCTTCAGTTGCATTGAGCTTCTTGGCTGTTTTGAGTGCCAGAACGTAAGGCTCATGGCGAGTTGGATTTGCCTGGGCAACATCTTTGAAGATTTTCAAGGCGCTTTGGTCCAAGCCGAGGCGAGTCATTTGAACGGCAGCAATCATCAGTTCGTCAGCACCTGCTCCAAAATCAGAGGCTGACAATAGAGCTCGTTCGATTTCAGTCTTTGGAGACCCATTGGCTTCCATTGCAACTGCCAATCCCTGGTACATCCAAGGACGTCCTTGGTTATTGCGAAGAGCACCGAGGATCATCGCAACGAGTTCTTCGTACCGTTCGTATTTGGCCATGCGTTCAGCCGTCTGAGCGATCCGGGAAGGATCAGCATGGGTTTCCTTGAAATAATTATCCCATGCGTCGATTGCCGTTTCACCCTTTTTGATCTCGACCTTGATGACAGGGGTTGTCTCAAAGCGAGCCTGGATTTTGGATACAGGGCCCTTTTTCTTGGTTCCAATTTGGGTTTCGTCCTGAATGAAGAACAGTCCACCACCTCGGCCACCACCGCCGAAGCCGCCACCGCCCATGCCGCCACGACCGCCCATGCCGCCCATGCCGCCACCCATCATGCCGCCACCCATGCCGCCCATCATTCCGCCCATACCGCTCATGATAGGAACCACAAGGTCACCGACATTGTAGACCTTCGTGGTCAAGTATTTTTCGGGGTTATTGGTGATTGCTTCACGGGTCGTGATCAGGAGTTCTTCGTCGATAATCACGTATGTGAAGTCGTATTCTCGGAACAGGGATCGCATTGCCGCTCGGAGTGTTCGCTTGTTGGCTCGACCGGTCAAAGGCAAGTCTTCATCGAAGCCAGCATCTTCAATGGCGGTTTTGTCGATTGCAACCGGAATACCGTGGTCCGCAGAGATTACGTCCATTGCGTCTTTGAGAGGCGTATCGACAAAATCGTAATCGGCAACTTGGTCCAAGGCGGCGTTGATCTTTGCCTCTGGGCCATCAGGTTTCAAAAGGTCGACTGCCTTATACTTTTCGCGTTCACGGGTAATCCGCTCCCAGAATTCTTTGTCCGGATAAAGGATTGCATCACGATCATCAAAGGGGATAGCTGACTCTTCAACCGATAGAATTGCTGCAATGAATTTTCGGTGTCGCAGCTCTCTTTTTTCTCGGTTCAAATTATTGTTGTAGGAAAATTCTGAATAAAACTCTGAAACCTCTTGGAGTTGAGTTCCCCGAGCTTCTTTTTCGATTTCAGGAGCAATATTCTTGTAAGCTAAAACATATTTTTCTTCGTCGATCAGCGACTTGAACTGGGCCATTAACTGCGAGAGTTTTTGCTTGGTTCGTGTTGAATCTTCTTCCAAGTTGGCTTTTTCACGAGCTGTCGCCAAGTTGCGCTGCTGCTCGGCTTCTTTTTCGCCAATTTCAATGGATTTGGCTTGCGCCTGCTTGAGAGCACTGTCAATCCCTTCCCGCAGTTGGGCTTTTGAGTCCGCATCGAGATCAGCACTATTGTCAACCGTTTCCAGAGCAAGCTTTAACCGCTGGATGGCGTCTTGGGGAGATGAACTCATGATATCCCGTGCAATTTTCATTTCACGTTTGAGTTCGGCCCGAATTCGTCCTGCGATTTGTTCCTGAGTGATTTCGATTGTCTGCACAACACCATCCTGATCTTCCAGTTCCTGATCTTGCAGAATCAATGTTGGGCTGGGTTGAGCAGGTGTTGAAGTTTTGACCGCTTTTCCCAAGATCAAAGCTCCAATGTTTTCGGGGTCATTTTTCAGAGCAGCGGTTGCCAGAGTTTGAGCTTCTTTGGTTGCCCCGCGTGCCTTAGCCTGCCTGGCCAGTTTGGTCAGGTTATTTGAGGAGGCCAAGATCATGCGGCCAGTTTCTCGCAGACCCTCTGAACCCAGTGTGGGCAACGTTATGCCTGCGTCGGCTCGGGCCTGTTCGACCAGTTGGGGAAGAAATGCAAACTCAGAATTTGATTTTTCGGACTTGACCGGCCAATTCAATTCTATCTTTTTGCCATCAACCTGAACTTCACAGGAAATATTAAACTCACCAGGGCTTGACAGTTTTCCCACGAGTACAACGTCTCGATCCGATCGAAGTGGTGGTATGTTCGCCGGGTAGGTTTCCACAATTTCTTTAGGCAAAATCACTTTTTCAGGCCAGTAAACTTTCGCCCGGGCTGTTGCCAGCAGGTAGTTGGCGGCGCGGTCAGTGATTCCCGCTTCGTCGGAATCCACGATGATATTCCCACCAGTCTGGTTAGCAATCGCCGCCAGCAAGGCAATATCCATATTGGGACCAATTGCGTAGCTGGAGAACGAAATTTTCTGTTGGGCAAGCCCAGTGACCGCTTCGGCAAATTCATCTGAATCGATCAGGTTTGCCTTACTCATTCC
>JAZABE010000948.1:0-4703 GCA_036137535.1 Planctomycetota bacterium
TCAAACATTTTGAAAAAGAGAGTTCATGGCCAAAATTTCCAGAAAAATGACGGCAGACAAAACCCTGATTCAGACGCCTAAATTCCAGGTCATCGAGAGGGAGTTTTCCAACGGAGCGGCTTCGATGATTTGCCACCCCGGTGCAGCGGTGATTCTCCCTTTCTTGGATTCCTCCCGGATCTGCATGATCACCAACCACCGAAAAACGGTCGACGCCAATCTGGTTGAATTGCCCGCAGGAACTCTGGATCTCAACGAACGGCCTATGGAAACGGCTCAACGAGAACTCGCTGAGGAAACAGGGTTCATCGCAGAGCACATGGAACCACTTTTCGATTACTACGTCTCCCCGGGAATCATGGATGAAAAAATGCATGCATTCCTAGCCACCCAACTCAAGCGTGGGGAGCAAAATCTAATGCCCGATGAAACTATTGAACCGATGATCGTCTATTTCAGCGAGGCTCTCAATTGGATCAAAACCGGCAGGATCCAGGATGCTAAAACCATTGCAACCCTGTTGTACTACGATAAATTTGGCAATAATCCTTCGGGCCATTGATCCGGGAATGCTTGGCATCCATCGATACCGGGTTGAATGCGTGGGAAATCAAATCAAAGACAAAGCAGGGTTTTGGTACAAAGTTTCGGCGAGGAATTCTGGGGACCCCGGAATTGCCTTCGTTCGTTCCTTGTGCCAGTTACGATGAGTCGGCAAAAACTCATCGTGATAAGGCCACGAGGTAAAGGGCTCAAAGCCAACCGCCGTAGTAATCTTTTCAGAGACCAGTGTGACATTCCCCGCTCTTGGAGGCAGTGGCCCAGCTTCCAGCCTGTAACAACCTTCCAGCCACCGGGAATCATAACCACCAATTCGATTCACAATTTGAGCGATCTCGTAGAGACTTAAACGGATTTTTCCTCCAGCATGGTAAACCCCTGACAGCTCGTTCTGAATCATGATTTCAAAAAGCCGGTTGAGACAATCTGTATAAGTCGGGGTCCTGACCTCATCGTAGTACAACGTCGCAGGACGGTTGTGCTGAAAACGATTTTGGATCCAGTCAATCGCACCGGCATGCCCGTTGTAACTCATGCCCATCGGCAAGCTGATTCGCAAGATTGCCGCCTCCGGTCTGGATTGGGCAACCTGCTGTTCGGCCAACAGCATTGTTTTTCCGTAAACTGTTACCGGGTCAGGTGAATCCCATTCGCAATGACCACCCCCACTAGTACCGGAAAACACCAGATCGATTGAAAGGTGAATTAACCGTGTTTCACTGTCACGAATTTGTTCCAATAAATTGCTAATCCCCTCAACATTGACTCGATAGGCCATCTCATAATCTAGCTCACAATGTTTTAACGCACAGCTGCCTCCGGTATTCAAAATGCTCTTGAACTGGTGTCGATCAAAAATCTCTTTTAGAGCCACCCGATCTTCGATGTCTGCTGCGATGATTCCATCACCCGTCATACTCCACAGGTCCTTTCGGCGAATTCCAAAAACCTGCCCCGGATATTTTCTCCGAAAATAATGAAAAGCGTTGTAACCGGCTACACCTGCCAAACCCGTAATCAACAACGGCAACCGTGCAGAGAGATCAACGGACTGGAGGTGATTTTGGGTTGGCATCAATACTAGATTTAAAACAAATCAACGAGAACGCGTCATCACCAATCACTTCAGAATCGTTGAAATTGAATCTGGTGCTTTGGCAATGGCTTGAATCTGATCTGCAGTGAGTGCTTTGTCAAAAATCGCAAAATCATCGATCTGACCAATAAAATAAATGCCCAACATGATATAGGCATTATTGATTTCCCACGTAAATTTCTGTTTTCTTGCCAATTGCCCTACCCGGCGGCCATCAAGGTAAAATTCACAAAGGCTGGTTTTGCCATCGGTGTTCAGGTCATCCAGCACCAGTCCCACATGCATCCATTGGTCTTGATCGAATTTGACTTTTCCCGCGTCGATCATTGGCCGGTCTTCCGGTTTCATCTTGTTAAAGTCTCGGTTATCAGGATTCCAAAACTTCAAATCTGAAAAAACACCCAATCTGAAATCTGCCGGTCTTTGGTCATTGAAATCCACAAAAATTGAGGCATCGTTCCATTTTTTATCTGTAATTTGGAGCGGGTCAATAAAACCCTTGGGAAGTTGGGTTGGATCCGTCTTCATCCAAAAGGTGATGGTCACATCAAATTCTTTTTTGGAGTAGGGGAAATTCTTCGCCGCTTTATAACAAAACGTGTTTTTGGTTTTTTTCTTAAAATCAATCGCACCACCAAATTTGCCCTGAGGGTATGCACTGACTCCCTCAATCGGCTTTTCTGGTTCTACTTTTTTTCGACTGACATCTTCCGCACGAAACTGCTTGATTTCGCCCAAGCCATAATCGGCATTCAACGACTTATCAAACGTCGCTAAGAACGTCAAATTTTTCCTGTTTAAATCCAATTCTTGCGCTTTCACCGCTGGAGACAACACAACACCGAAAAGGAGGAGAAAGCCCAAACAATTTTGAATATTCATAGGATCGGTTCAAGTTTTAATAATGACAGGCGAATCCTCTCGTTGGAGCAACTACTGCCTCAACGGTTGATCCGTGAATTCCTAAAGAAAGCGCACAAAAAAACGGGCCAAACCGCCCGTTTTCATTCTAACTCACCGAGAGACTGTCGTTGCGTCTCTAGCAAGTGCCCAGCTGGAGAGCAAAGGCGAGTGATGTGTCAAGCAGCACCTAGTTTTCGACGGGAACCACGTTGACCCGACGACCCTCTTGGTCAAACATGACCGTACCATCGGTCAACGCAAAAAGCGTGTAGTCCTTGCCTTGGCCGACGTTTTTTCCGCCGCGAAACTTATTGCCAACCTGACGGACGATAATATTGCCCGCAATGACATTTTCCCCGCCGAATTTTTTTACACCGCGACGCTGTGCGTTTGAGTCGCGACCGTTCCGACTGGAACCCTGACCTTTCTTGTGTGCCATGCTTAAAACCTGATGTTCGCAAAAATTTAGGTAATCCGTATTTTTACCTGTAAATCCACGCAGATTCAACCCGTTTTATGATTTCGACTCGCTCCCCAATTTTTTGCCAGCTTCTAGGGCGAAAAACAAATCGAAAATTCCGTTCACGTCCGTCAACCGTTACCGTCGTTTCCCAACGGATACCGCTCGTGGCCCCCGGAACTGCTAGGTTTTCGGCATCGACGAGTTTTTTGACGGCAGCTTCCGATGGAACATTGATTCCATGAACCCCAAGTTGTTTTTGAATCTCGGCGGGCAGTCTTCCTCGATCAAGTTGTTTTTGCAGATCCAAATCAAAATTACGATCTATTTTGCCTTCCACGACAAAAAGCTCCCTTTTTTTGTCAGTATCCTTATCAAACTCCTGGACTGAAATCACTGGTCCTGGCAGGTCATAGAACTGACAAATTTCCTTCTGCAAGCGCGGCTCTCGCGTCATCGGAATACCGTAACGAATCTTATCTTTGCCTTCGTCATGAATATCACCGGGTCTCCAAAAATTCAGCTGGAGAGTTTTGTGCTTAAATTTCTTTTGCCCATCCGGCATCTCAAAGACTTTGAATGCGTTGGACAGACCCGTAATATAAATCGTAATGTAATCCAAGCGGGGATCGATATCCTGCCACACCGCGACGCCCCAAACTCCAGCTGAATTGGGATCTGGATCAGCCGGAATACTCATTCGCGAAATGGAAATACTGTCGTGAAACACTGTTCCCGGATCTTCGATCGATCTAATTTTAGTCACAACGCTTGGAATGAACTGATCCAGGTACGCCTTCTTCTGGTACTTTGACATGAGATTGCCATCACCGGTTTCCCGAAGGCCAAATTCGGTCGGTGCTTTCCGTAAAGAAAAATCAGTTTGCACACGCCCTTCAAGGATAAATCGCCCAAAGAACCGGTCGATCATCGAAAACTTGGAGACCTCATCTGTTTTCGTTAACCCATCCGTTTTTAGTTTACTGTAATCCGTTTTCGCTAACTCCGTCATCTTGTCCACATCAACCGATGTTTCATCCCGCTCGGTTTCCGAGATTTCAAAAGGATTACGATCTTCACCGAGAAGTCCAGTCGAATCCTCAACCTGGAAACCGGGAGCAACCACCTTCGAACTCTTGAATTTTGCCTTGGTCGTATCATCAAGAACCTGGGGACTGTAATGACCGCCCAAATTTCTTACTCGATAAGGTAAATACCAGACTGTTTTTCGCTGCATTTTTCCAGACGGCTGTGGGACTTCGATCACCTTAACCTGCAATGCCGTAAAGGCAAATTCAAAACACCCAATCTCCCGACGGAGGATGATGTTCTTGGACTGGGAATTGACCGTTGCGGTAATCGCCGAAGTCTCGGGTTTGAACGCCTCAGGTTTAAAATCCCTGATCGAAGGTAAATACGTCCTGGTTTCTTCAGGAAGTATCTCCGGTTGGATGACTTTCAAGACACCCGCACCCAGTTTTCGTGGGCCCTGTGCAGGTTGAGCGAATGTTGAATTTGCAAAAAGAAAAATGACTGCCGTCAATGCAGCCCATCGTAAACAAGACATTGAAGTCCCTTTTTTCCAACCGGTTTGTATATCGGTTTTAGTATAGTTGCGTTTTTTTTCGAGCGTCAAGGAATTCGTGTGATTCGCCTGATTTCCCGGTTTTCCTCTTGAAATTA
>JAZABE010000949.1:0-6005 GCA_036137535.1 Planctomycetota bacterium
CAGGGTTTGGTCGAGAATACATTGGTGATTTTCACCTCTGACAACGGCGCCTATGGGGGAGTTTCGGATTTGCGACCGCTTCGAGCGGCCAAAGGCTATCTCTATGAAGGTGGGATCCGGGTGCCCGCTTTCATCCGATTTCCGGGCAAAATCAAGGGCGGGTTGCTGTCCTCGGAGCCTGTTGTCACGATGGACTATTTCAAAACAATTCTGGACATTTGTGGCATTGGCTACGAGTCAGCCATCTGTGATGGTGTCAGCCTAGTGCCATTGTTTGAAGGGAAAAAAATTGAACGGGACGCACTTTATTTTCATTATCCCAACTATGCGTTTCACAAAGGGAATCGGTTAGGCGCCGCGATCCGTAGGGGAGCTTATAAACTAATCAAGAATTTTGATGATGGGTCGGTTGAACTGTATGACCTGAAATTTGATATCGGGGAGCAAAAAAACATCGCGACAGAAAGACCGGTTTTGGCATCGAAGCTGAAAAATAAATTGGAGAAGTGGTTGGTTGAAGTCAAAGCAAACATGCCGACGAAGCCCTAGGCTGAGGTTGTCCGGTTGAAGCCAACCCGAGCAACCGAGACTGGCTGGGATTTTTTGGAAAACAATGGAACCCTAGCTTTAGCTGTCGAACAGCTGTCTTCTCGAGAACCGGCTTCCACTGAACCTTGTCACGAGTCGTTTCATTTCCAAGACATTAATGGTTGAGAGGACCCGGCTTACCGGTAACTGGGTGACTGTTACCAGGGTCTCGATTGAAACTCTTTCTTGATCGATGGCATCCAGAACCTGTCGTTCCTGCGGGTTCAGTTGGAGCTCTCGCGGACACTGAATCATCTGTCCATGGAGATCGTTTGTGGTTTCAGCCAGTGGCCCGAGTTCTTCGATGACTTGGTCGACATTTTCAACCAAAACGGCTCCCTCCCGGATTAGCTGGTGACAGCCAGAAGACGTGCTGCGGTCGACTCGACCTGGCACAACGAAGACCTCGCGATTTTGTTCGAGGGCATGTTTCGCAGAAATGAGGGCCCCTGACCGTTTTGCAGCTTCAATAACGATTACCCCCAACGCCAAACCCGTGACGATCCGATTTCGTTGGGGAAAAGAGGAGGGCTTGGGGCGTTGTTCTAAGCGGTTTTCTGAGAGGACTGCACCATGATTAGCGATCAATCGGGCCAATTGTTTGTTTTCGGGCGGATATAGCTCCAACAGACCACTTCCGAGCACAGCCAAGGTCCGCCCATTGGCACCAATTGCGGCTGTGTGAGCTGCTGTGTCGATTCCTCTTGCCAGGCCGCTGACGATGGTAAAACCGGCCTGTGTCAATCCAGTGGCAAATCGTTCAGCCTGTTCCAGTCCGTAGCGAGACGCATGACGAGTTCCGACAATTGCCAGGGCAACCGCATCGGAAGGGGCTAGCGTGCCGTGTACATAGAGAAGGCCGGGTGGGTCTGCTATCTGCTTTAACAGGACAGGGTAACATCCATTCTGGGTGGTGACGATGTTAAAATCATTTGCCCTGCATTTGCTGAGCTCATCCTGTGCGGATAGGCGGTTCCTGGATTTGGAGATCGCAGTGGCTAACGTGGTTCCAATTCCCGAGACCAATTGTAATTTGGTAGGGGAAGCTTTCAGGATTTCAGCAGGGGTTCCAAATTGGTCGAGTAAGGCTTGGCGAAGCCTTGGCCCAAGACCGGGAATCAGAGAGAGTTGCATCCACTCCAAATCAGTTGGTAACCCGGCGGGTGCCGACGAGCGTTCAGACAAGCTTGGGTCCCCCGACCAATAGGCAAATAAAAAGCGAACGCCGAATTTTAGCACCGCGGGCAACCGGTTCCATGCTAGAAATTCATCCAGCTTGATCCGTTGGGCCAATGGCCGAAGAAAAACCATTAAGGTTGGGCAAAAAAGTCACCAAGAGGGCTAGGTCGTTGAAGCCAAAACCTTGTCCTGATACGCTTTGCAACGTTGCTTAAGATTGGAGACGGTATTCATTTGTTCCACCGGCGAGTCAAAGACGGTACTGGCCAACGTCGAGAGAAACCAGGTGGCTATGTCATGGATCTCAAAGTCCGGGCTGACCAGTTCCCGGATCCGGTGGCGAATGGATTGATCGGGAGTTGTTTTTCGAGGGCTCTTATTTGCGTGAAAATATTCAGCAGAATAAAATTCTTCGGGGAACAGTTTTTCCAGGCAAGCACAAGCCAGATCGAATTCCTCCAGTGGAAATAAAAACAGTTTTTGTTCGTCAAGAAGTTGTTTGATGGCTTCCGTCGAAGTTCCAAAGGATGTTCCCTTGAGTCGCTGGAGCTGCAGCCCCTTGGAAAGTCTTCTTGGCTTGTTAAATTTTTTTTCAATAAATTCTTCAAGTGACATCATGGCTACTTCTGTTTTTCGCCGATTGTGTTGCTTTTGAAAGTTGTATTGGGACACGACCTGGTCAACCGGGTTCCGCACAAAAGCCAATGCCCGAGTATCAACCACGTCGGAATCAAAGGGAATGTCCAGTGATAATCGATGGTCGGAATAACATCGCAGCCATCGGTGGTGCTTGTCAACAATTTCAGAGGTTTCGGATAATCCCAACTTGTGATGTTCCAAAAGGGAAACGGCGCTAAAATAGGAGTTTTCGAAATTCCGCGCCAAAATATGTCGCAAAGTGGAACCAGCGGTTTTGGGAATGTGGATATGGAACCAAATTCTTGGTTTTGAGTTTTTGATCACGTTCGGAGCCTGCCTGACGGGACTGGGGGTTTGCATTGCCATCGGAACGCGTCAAAAGCTACGGTATCCCTAAAAAGTGAGCAAGAGAAGAAAGTGATTCAAGGAATCAAGCTGAGACCCTCTGTCGGCCCAAGGTGGTTGCTGAATCCAGCGGGGATGAGCATCAGCTGCTAATTTGATGAGGTCGATTCGAATAGGTTGCTAGCAAAAAAAAAGCCGTCAAATGCATGACGGCTTTTTTTGCTTTTAATCAGTCGCAACGGTTTGATCGCGATATCTGACTGAGCTGATGGGCTTAGACTACTTGGCAGCTTCTGGAGCTGGAGCATCGCCTTCTTCAGCTTTATCGCAACATGGTTTCATGAGTTTTGGCATCGACCAGCAACCCTTGCGACATTTTTCGACACAAACAGATTTCAGCTTCAAACGAGTGACCTCTTTGGTGCAGGTCTCTTTGCAAAGCTTGAGACGTGAACCGCACTCGCCCTCTACACATTTGAGCTTAAATCGAGTGACTTCTTTTTCACAAGTCACTTTTTCTAGACAAAATCGCTTAACCATGCGGCACTTATCAGCACAGTCACAGTCATCAGCAGAAACAACAGAGGTGGTCGCAAAAGATGCGAGGAACAATGCCACAGGCAATGCAAATCGGAACATTATCAATGTCTCCCAAAAAAACGTTTTTAAAGTGTAACCTAATTTGTTATTCAAACTTCCCAGTTTATCTAGATATTCTAGTCCGGTCAACCAAAACATCTTGTTGTAAAATACACCCCGATTAGGAAAGTGCTAAAAAAATCTGTCAAAACTGGCAAAAAAGGCAAAAAAAGGCGGTTTGGGCTATTTTGATGCAGACTCCATCTGTTCGATGTATTGCCGTAGCCGCTCGTTTTCGTCCTGAATTTCGCGGATTTCGAGCATTTTTTCGACTCGGTGTAATAATTCAACCTTGTTGACCGGTTTGGAGAGAAAGTCATCGGTGCCGGATTTGACTCCTCTTTCAATATCCCCCAGCTCGTTCAAGGCGGTGACCATGAGCACCATGATTTGTTTGGTTTTGTCGTTGGATTTGATTTTTTCACAAACTTCAAAACCACTGAGTTTGGGCATCATGATGTCCAGCAGGATCACATCTGGCGCAAACGACCCGACTTTTTCTAAGGCCTCTGCACCATCGACTGCCATTTCTACCTGGCAATTGATTTCCGAAAGATAAGCTTCGAGCAGTTCACAGTTTGCTTGATTATCGTCAGCGATCAGGATTTTATTAGTCATAATGTTGGCACTCGCCACCCGTATTGGATACAAATCTTAAAAAACGGGATCACCCGTTGATGACAGGTTTTATCACATTTCCTGCAACATCCGTGAGCCTGAAATTCCGACCTTGGTATTTGAATGTCAGTTTCTGGTGATCCACACCCAGCAGGTGCAGCAAAGTTGCATGAAAATCATGAACTTCTACCGGATTTTCGGTTGGAAAATAACCAAGATCATCTGTTTTACCATAAGTCATTCCAGGCTTGACCCCTCCCCCGGCCATCCAAATCGCATAGGCGTCTTTATGGTGGTCTCGACCGACGGAGGCACGATCTCCCTGCATCATGGGTGTGCGTCCAAACTCACTTCCCCAAACGATCAGGGTTTCCTCCAAAAGTCCACGTTGTTTGAGATCTTTGATCAGAGCCGCGATGGGCTGGTCGACTTGCTTGGCTTTATCAGGCAGGCTCTTAAAGATACTGCCGTGATGGTCCCAACCCTGATCAAACAACTGAATGTATCGCACTCCGCGTTCAACAAGTCGCCGCGCAAGCAGGCAATTGTTGGCAAAACTGGGGCGTCCGGGTCGGGTGCCGTACATTTCGTGGGTTTGCTTGGTTTCCTGAGAGATGTCCATCAATTCTGGAACCGAAGCTTGCATCCGATAGGCAAGTTCATATTGTTTGATTCTCGTGGCAATTTCAGGATCACCGACCCCCGAGAGCCTCTGCCGGTTGAGGAAATTGATACCGTCCACAATCTCTCGACGATCTTGGCGATCGATCCCCTTGGGGCTGGAAAGAAAGAGGACCGGGTCTCCTTTGCTGCGAAACTCGACCCCTTGATGTTCCGTGGGAAGAAACCCACTGCCCCACAAACTGTTGCCTGCACCCGCAACATTTCCAGTGATTAAAACGACAAATGCCGGCAGGTCACGGTTTTCACTTCCCAGGCCGTAGCTTAACCAGGATCCCAGCGTGGGGCGTCCAAATCGCTCAAATCCTGTTTGAAAAAAAAGTTGTGCCGGTGCGTGATTGAATTGACGGGTGTGTACCGTTTTGATCATGCAGATTTCATCCCCAACTGTTGCCAGATGAGGAAGCAATTCTGAAAACTCAACTCCCGCTTCGCCCGTTGGTTTGAACTTGAATCTTGTGCCCAACAACTTGGGGTGACCCCGAAGAAAGGCAAACCGTTGACCATTGATATATTTTTTTGGACAAAGCTGGCCATCAAGATCTTGAAGTTTTGGTTTGTAGTCAAACAAATCCAGGTGTGACGGTGCCCCTACCATGTGCAAAAAGATCACATTTTTTGCCTTGGGTGTGAGAGGGTTCAGTTCGGAGAAGGCTGGGTTGGCGAATCCGGATTCTTTCAACAATTCAGACAAGGCGATTGCCCCAATGCCAGCACCTGCTTTTGAGAAGAGGGTCCTCCTCGTCATCAAGTTTGGGTTGGATTGAAGGATCATAGGAGTACTGGTCTGAGAGCGAATCGGTTGTTGGGATTCAGTATAGTAAAAATAAGGATCCCATAGAAATTCTAGGCAAATTCTCAAGGGTTCATTGAAACTAAACTACCGGTAAACTCAACGAGTCAATCGGTGCCGATAATCACTTGGCCGTGTCCGCGGACTTGCCGACGGCTGTTAAGGCTGTGAACCGGGGGCTCTTTCAATTCACTCTAGCCTTTTTAGCAACTCAAGGGCTGTCTTCTCATAGTGCTCCTGCCAATGGGGGGCCAATAGGCAGTCACTATCTTCCTGGGCACCGCCCAGATTTTTCATTTGCTCGGCTGTGGGAGCGTAATAAAGGTAGCCGTTGGTATAGGCCGCCACAAAACTTGGTTGATGCGGAGAGTTCTTTTTTAGGTTTAATCCGATTTGAACGGTTAATTCTCCAGGAAAAGTCACGAGACGAAACGTTCCAACGCGCAAACCAATCACTTCAGCGCTGATCGTCCGTTTGCCCGCTGCGACCAGATTCGCTTGGTGTTTTTTCAGGAGCGCCAGA
>JAZABE010000950.1:0-1061 GCA_036137535.1 Planctomycetota bacterium
GGTTCGGTCGAGTTTACCCGTGGCAACTTAATCACCCGGGGTCCACCGTTAGCCAGCAATTGACAGATTGACTTGCCAAGCAATCCACCCGCACCGGTCACGGCAATGCTCTTGGTTCCGACCGTGGCAAAGCGAAAATGGTCTTCAATTTCGTGTTGGGTGATTTGTCGCCGGTAAGCAAACAGCTGCTCCAGACGATTTCGCACCAGTCGGCTGGCAAGTAACTTTCCCAGGAAGCCGCCCCTGAGTCGATAAGAAACCTCGTCGTGGAGAACGCACTGGTCAGATTTTTCCGTTTCAAATCGGTGCAAGTGTTCCCAGTGACTAAAGGGGCCACCCGACATCTGGTCGAAGAACTGTTCGCTCTTGATGAATTGGCTGTGTATTGCCTTAAAACCCATCCAGAATGGACCCACCTTTTTTCTTAAATTGACTTCTCCCGCCTGGATTCCCCCGGTTCTGGAAACCAGCTCCAGTCGTTCCCACGGGGGGATCAGCCGGTCCAGGGCATGTGGCTGCTCATGCCAAGCAAAAGCAAACTGGCGCGCTGCATGGATGTTGACTTGGGAAAAAAACTCGGCCATCTTTAAGAAGTTACATCCAAACTTTAAGAAGTTACATCCAAATTGTTTATGTCGTCGAATGATCTCTTAAGTAATACGTCTAAAGTCCGGATCGGATGCAAATTCACTAGTTTTCCAGCCTAATTGAGTCTAAATCGTGAAAAATCTTTCAAAAACAACAGTTCCCCTATTATACCTCTTCCTTTTTTGGGCAATGAGCGGCCCAAGTTCCTCGCAGGACAGCCAGGGCGATTTTCCACCAAAAGCCAAAAGCAGCTGGAACCAATGGAGAGGGGGGGCCCGGGATAGCCTGGTGAATGCAAATTGGCCAAGCGAATTAACGAAAACCAACCTGAAAAAAATCTGGTCCAAACCGTTTGATTCCAGTTATTCAGGTCCCATCCTCTCAGAAAACCTGGTGTTCACCACCGAGACAAAAGACAAAAAACTGGAGGTGGTAACCGCGTTGAACAAGGTTTCCGGTGAAAAAGTGTGGTC
>JAZABE010000951.1:0-3000 GCA_036137535.1 Planctomycetota bacterium
ACGGTCTATCAATATATCTCGCCAGATCGCTCAACGCCATTGATCCTTGAGATCAGTTTGGCACAGTCATTCCAAACCTTCTTGAAAAATTCTGCTTTTTTGAATCCGAACAAGATCCGCTAACGAAACCTCACCAGTAGCGCTCAAACTAAATATCACTAAATTTCAATTATATTAGGAGTATCTGATGAAAAAATTCGTTTTAACCGCCTGTTTAGCACTTTTCGCGGCCAACACAGTTCTGGCGACCGAACAACCTTGCAGCAAATCGGCAACCGCGACGCCAGAAAAGAAAGATATTGTCGACACAGCCGTTGGTGCCAAAAAGTTTGGAACGCTCGTCGCGGCGGTGAAGGCAGCTGGATTGGTAGAAACACTGAAAAGCAAAGGTCCCTTTACCGTTTTTGCACCTCTGGATTCGGCATTTGCCAAGCTCCCAGAAGGCACAGTCAAAGACCTTTTGAAGCCGGAAAACAAAAAGAAACTGGCTGCGATCCTCACCTATCACGTGGTTCCAGGCAAAGTCATGGCAAAAGCTGCGATTAAGGTGGCCAAAAAGGGAGGATCAGTCAAAACGGTTCAGGGAAGCAAAATCAAGCTGTCTCTCAAAGAGGGGTCAGTATACATCAATGGTGCCAAGGTTGTGAAAACCGACATCGCGTGTTCAAACGGGGTAATCCATGTCCTAGATTCGGTGATTTTACCACCCAGCGACGACTAGAGATTTCTGGAAAATCTTGGTAGACCTACTCGGTAGACCTAACGGTAAGAACAAGTTAGCAACGAGGATTCAGAACCATGTTTGTAAAAGCATGGTTCTGATGGCTTTATAAAGGAAAAGCTGAAGCAGTGGAATCATTAATTCTTGAAAGGATCGCGACCGGGGACTCGGCTGCCGTTACTGCCTGTGTCGAACAATACGGCGATTTGGTCTGGTCAATTGCCCGGCGACTTTCGTTTAGCAATCCCGATGCGGAAGACGCAACTCAAGAGATTTTCCTGGAAATATGGAAAAATTCAGGGAAATACAATCCTGGGCTGGGCAGCGAAGCTACTTTTATTTCTATGATCGCGAGACGTCGCCTCATCGACCGGATTCGCAAACAAAACCGCCAGATTCAAACGGTGCCAATCGAATCGAGTCAGGATCGTGCTGGACAAGCGGACAAAGATGTTATCGAAATTGCGGAAGAGTTTTCCGTCGCCAGAAAATGCTTGGACCAACTTCGGCCAAGCGAAAAAGAGGTATTGGAATTGTCAATTTTTCATCAACTTTCTCAATCCAAAATTGCAGAGCAGCTAAAAATTCCTCTAGGAACTGTCAAGTCGCATGCAAGGCGCGGCATGACGCGCCTAAAAGAAATGTTGAGCTTAGAAGCTAACCCAGGAAATGCAAAATGACCGGCGATACCCAACAAAATCGAATCGATGATTTACTCATCGAAAAAGCAGTATTTGGGCTTGATGCTTCTCAGACCAAGGAACTCGAAACATTGATTGCAAACCCAGCAAACAAAAACCACGATGCATTTGAAATTGCCGCCACCTTGGTGGACGTTTCGATGATCAAGATGGAAACGATGCCAACCAAACTCAAACAAACAATCATTGCGCAGGGACAAGCCGAATTGACACCTCGATCGGGTCCCCAAAGCACACAACGTGTGCAACTGAAAAATGATCACGTTGGTGCGACTCAGGGTTCATCCTCGGGTTTCAGCAAAATCCGCGAGGTCGTTGCCTGGGCTTCGGCAATCGCCGTTGGATTTTTTGCCTTCGGAATGTGGCAAGAAAACGTAAAGCAAGATGTACAGGTGTCAAAATTGAATGTACAGGTGTCAAAGCTGAAAACGGGAACAGCCGGCCTTGAAAGCAAGTACCAAGAATTGTCAGCGCAGACAGCTGATCTTCAAGTCAAAAACCAGGAATTGTCGGCACGGGCGACTGATCTTCAAGCCAAGAATCAAGAATTATCAGCACAGCTCTTCCCGAATGGCAAAACCATCTACGACCGGATCGCTGGGCAAAAGGGAGCAATCAAATGGGCTTGGTCGGCCACCGGTAATTCGAAGGCATCGGGCGATGTTGTCTGGAACCAGGCAGAACAAAAGGGAGCCATGCGTTTCGTCAATCTTGAGAAAAATGATCCGGCCGTTTCTCAATATCAATTATGGATCATCGAAGAATCTGGGCGGAAACATCCAGTGGATGGTGGCGTTTTTGACGCCCAATCGGATATCGAAATTTTTATACCAATCGATTCCAAATTATTTGCAAATCCCCCCAAAGCCTTCGCAGTGACGATCGAGAACAAGCATGGTGTTGTGGTTTCAAACAGGGAAAATTTACCTTTAATCGCGATGGCATCACCCGGGAAAAAATAGTCATCCCGTTGACGAGTCGTGAATGCGGTTTCTCTCAAGAAGGTCCGTCGAGAAAATCTGGTTGGCGTTGACCCGAATTTGTGTTAGACGATAATGAAAATCGCGTAACAATTTCTTAATCAAAGCCCTGTCATGGAAAAAACCAAAGTCGCCATTGTCGGCATGGGAACGGTTGGAACCGGCGTCGCCAGACTCCTGTTAGACCACGGTGACCGAACCGCCAAGCACGCTGGGCGTACTTTGTGGCTGGAACAAGTCGTTGTCCGGGATATCCTCAAGAAAAGAAATGCAGACATCCCAGAGGGGCTGATCTCAGATGACCTGTCTCGGATTACCAGGGATCCCGAAATCAAGGTCGTGGCACAACTGGTCGGAGGCTTAGAGCCCGCAAAGGGTATCATGTTACAACTGTTGGAATCAGGCAAAGATGTTGTCACGGCCAATAAAGCCCTGTTGGCCGAACATGGTCCGGAGCTGTTTGACCGCGCCCGGGAGCTGGGGCGCACCATCGCTTTTGAAGCCTCGGTTGCCGGTGGCATTCCGATTGTCGCCAATATCAGCCAATGCCTTTCCGCCAACCAAGTCCAATCCGTGCGAGCGATTCTCAACGGAACCA
>JAZABE010000952.1:0-7702 GCA_036137535.1 Planctomycetota bacterium
GATCTTCCCGGCCGGCAACCACGATTCGTTCGTAAAGACCCGCCGGCAATCTCACAACCGCTTGGCCTGCCTCTCCGGCAAACACTTCTCCCACGCGACACTGTGAAGATCGCAATCCCCCCAGCCACCAGCGGCAGTCGGAGACGTAAACCAAGTCGCCGCTGGCTACCGATAAACTGTCGGCCAGCCGGCGGGACACCTGGACCACTGGAAAGTCAGAACCGACCACTGGTTCGCCGGAGTCAATTCGATGAACAGGCACTCTGACTTTTCGCACTTCGCCTTCCGAGCCCGGAGAACCTTTGAAGTTTTTCAGCGCATCCTGAATGGTCCCCCAGACCAACCCGCGCTGTTTTTCAAAAGATTCGGCACGAGTAAAGCAGGAAACCAGCAGACCGATCCCAAAACAAACCACGATCCCGTAACAGGCTCGCATGAATTTAAATTGCTTCATTCCCCCAAGAAACCCATCTCCTTCTTCCCCCATCGGAACGCCGTGAGAGAAGGGCAGAACCAGGACGGGAAAGAGCATCGACAAACCAATGGCAATCATGCCACCGACCATCGTGCACACAGCAGCCGTCGCAGTAAAACGACGCCAAAAAACACTCAACAACAGGGCCACCACCAGCGGGGGCGTTGCCGCTGCCGTGAAGGCCCCATGCGCGTCGTAAATCGAATCAAATGTCATAAACAATGGCACTAACAGTACCCCCAGGAAAGTTACCAGTACCGAAGTGATGCGAGCCGTCTTCAGCAGGTGCTGGTCGTTGGCCTCGGGCCGGATGTAAACCTTGTAGACATCGTTGACCACCACCGCGGAAATGGCGGTGATCAAGGTGTCCACTGTCGACATCAAGGCCGCGGTCAATGCCGCCAGGATCAAACCAAAAACACCGGGATGACTGAGGATTTCGGTGGCGACATAAAACGCTTCACCCGGTTTGGTCTCTGGCGAGATCTCTCCCGAATGCACCATCGCGGCCGCCAGCCAGCCGCCACCACCAACCACGCAAGCGCCCACGGTCATCAAGACAACGATCATGGCCAACCCCGATTTTCGACTCTCGGCAACCGACTTGGTCGCCAGAAACCGCATAATGATTCCCTGGTTGAGAAAATAAAACATCGCCGAGTTCGCAATTCCGTCCTGCCAAAAAATCCCCACACTTGGGAACCCCTTGGCTTGGTTGAAATCGGAAAAAGCCAACCGGTGATCCCGGGGAAGGTGATTCCAGAACCCCTCAAAGCCCCCCAGGTGATTCATCCCCAACACGAGAATCAAAACACCCGTCAATAGCAGCATGAACCCCTGAAACAAGTCGGTCATGATGACACTGGTTTGACCGCCGGCAGTGACATAAGTGCAGGAAATTGCTGCAACCAACAACGCCGCGAAAGGAATGGACCAACCCACCAATTCATGGAGCACTTTTCCCATCGTGAACAAGTTCACCCCGACATAGCCGATCAGGTAAACCAACAACAGGCAGGTCGCCCAAAACCTCGCCCGCTGGTTGAACCGGCGAGCAAAATACTCTGGAATCGAATTGATCCTTGAAAAATAAAGGATCGGTAACCAACCAAACAGGAGCAAAGGCATCCAGATCCAATCATTCAGGTAAGTCTGGGTGCTGGAGAGACCAAACTGAAACCCTTTGCTGGAATACTTCACAAAGCTATAAGAGCCAATCGTGGTCGCCACCAGGCTGAGTGCAATGATCCACCAGGAAAATCTCTGTCCCCCAAAAAAGAAATCCCGGGTCGTTTTCTGGCCCCGGCCAAACCAAGTGCCGACGGCCAGGATGACCAGGAAATAGCCAATCATGATCCCGTAATCCAAGGGGGTCCCCCGGATTCCAGCGGATGCACTTTCCGATAAAGGTTGCTGATACTGAAGCGGTTCTGCGGTCTCCATGGCGGCAAACTGCAGGTAGCCTTGGATCGTCATGAAAAAGCCAACCACAAGCAAGCATGTCAGCAGGTGCGTGATTCCCCGCCGGGTGAAATTGAGGTAACCATTTCGGCACGCAAAAAAAAGACCGGCGGAAAAAACGATGCCGCCAACCGTGTAAACATAGACAAAAGGAATCATGGTTTCTGAAAAGTAGGAATCAACAAGCAAACAACCCTAGCCACGTTCTAAGGCATAGACGAAATCGATGCAAATGCCGTCATCCTACCTTCTCATTCTCCTGTTGGCCGTCGAAACCGGCGCTTGCCGCCAAGCCTGGAACACCGTTGAGCAGAATTCGGCAACCTGCTTCAAGTCCGTCAATTGCCGTCGGCCGCATTCGAAAAAAGGCACCCGTTCCAAAACTCGGGTGCCTTGCGTGTTCGATCAACGTTCTGATGAGGCCAAGATGAGACGGGCTTATCGTCCGCCGGGGCCACCACCGTTTCCTCCGCCATCCCCTTGGTCGTCCTTGGCATGGAAAATAAACCGGCCTCCAATGACAGCGTCTTCATCAATCGTGACGCTTGTGTTGTCCCGGATGTCCGTGTGGACACGAAGATCGCGACCAATCGTTCCAAAATGATCAACACTAGAGAGCGATCCATGGAACCGGGCAAACACATTCCCTTTAATCGAAGCTGTTTCGGTAATCACAATCTCGTTGGATCCAAGATTCGCATCACCCCCGGGGCCACCTGGGCCTGGGGGAGGAACATGGTCACCAAAACCAACATGACCGTTCACCGTGCCGGCAATCGTCAGCGTATCACTTCCGTGATGCCCTTGGGTCATGACCAGTAATTTCCCATTTAACCGGCCCGTTTCGCCAATCAGCACATGAGCCGCGGAGGTGCCGGGTTCCTCACCTGGTTTCGGTCGAGGTGCTCCACTAAAAATTCTCATATCCCGCGTGGTGCCATGCACTTCCACATTGTTCTCACCGCCGCCTAAGCGGATCATCGAATGGGCCAGAGTTCCCGTTTCAGAAACCACGACCGTGTCGGTTTGATGGCCACCCTGGATCACCGCACCCCGACGGATTGCCCCATCGACGGTCAAGTCATTGTCACCACTGCCGAGAGCGGTGAAAAACCGACGCTTGATCATGGCGTTTTCACCCACCGTCAGCGAATCGCTTCCACCACCCATCACCGCACGGAAATCATGAGCATGCGAATCGATTGTGATCGTGTCGTCCCCACCGGCTGTTAACACACCGATTCTCCGGGCCATGCCACCGGTCAAAGCAAAGGTGTCATCACCGCCGCCCAACTTGGCAAATAATCCCCGGATGTTTTCTTCATTGAGATTGACACTGACAGTGTTGTCTTCGGTCGGATCCTTGAGATCGAGCCGGATCCGGATGTCCCGCTTGACCCCTTTGGCCGTTGAGACCAGTTCCCCATTGTCGGTCACTTCGTAGACTCCGTCTCCCATCGCGTGAATGGCAACCTCACCGTCAGCATCTCCGGAAACCACCAAGTCACCGCGAATCACATCCACAGCTACCGTTAAACAGAGCCGCTCTTCCAACGTTTCAATCTGTCTGCCCAAGAACCGGTTCTTGGTGAAAGGCGTCGTGTTCTTCATCCTGATTCCCTTACAAAAATCACCCTAAAGCGTCCGCGAAAACAAAATTTCGGGAGATGCCTTCTCTACTGCTCTACCGAATTGACTCAGGACTTACTTTTTGCATATTTTGACGGAAAAAACAACTCCCAGTTCGCGGATTCTGGAAAGCCGGGGCAGGGCCCCCCCGGGTAAACTTTGATGAAAGTTAAAAACACTACCGTTTTCTGAAAAATAGACTTAGCGGGGGGGACAATCCTCCCTGCTAAGAGCAGCCTTGGCTTTGTGTCAAAACAACGGAAACGCCGCTCAGCGATGGAGAAGCGCCCCGTTGAAACCAACCACTAATCGAAAAACTCGCCAAAAAACACGATCGCAGCGGTCACCTTCCTCCGGCCGTCGTCATCACAACAGTTAGAACTGGTTCCCCACAAACTCCCACTTTTACGAATACTGCCACTGCTGGACACCTGGCCGATCAACTTGCCACTTTTACGCACGTTTCCGTTGCTCTCGACCCGACCCAACCGACTGCCCGAACGTCGAATCGTGCCATCGGACTCGACCTCACCGACCAGTGAACCATTCTTTCTCACGCTCCCGTTGGACTCGATCCGTCCTATCTTCTTACCGCGTTCCCGGATGGTGCCGTCCTGGCTAATCGTCAAAAAGGGAGAACCCGATTTTCGGATGACGATCTGGGCCCAGGCTCCGTTAGCCAGCAATGACAAAAAGAAAACACCGAACAATAACCTTGCAAATCGACTCATTCTCTCTTCCTTTCCGTTTTCAGTGATGCAAATGAACTAAGACCACCAAACGCAAATGATATGCCAATGAGGTTTTTTCCAATTTTCTTGACAACCGGCAGGCAAACCGACATCAAAACGATCACAGAGCCTGAGACACCCACTCCCGGAAAAATCCTAGAGGTTACCCCGTTTCTATTTCTTTTTTTCTTCGGCTTTAGGCGGTTCCGGTTCGGGTTCCGGTAATTTTCGCTCAGGTGTCTTGGGTGCCAAGTCCCTGATCTGCACTTCGTCGCCGTTTCGCAGCAATTCGAACTCATCGTAGAGCTCACCGGTCGCCGTCAGCGCTTTGTAACTGATCTTGTTTTTTTCAACCGTGATCAGCTGATAAAGCTGCGTCCCTTCGGCAACCCGTTGCATGATGCTTTCTTTCTTGGAGTAATACATCTTGGGTCCGCTGACCGAAACCGCAAACACGGTTCCGTTCTTGATGTGCCTCGCCCCCTGGGTCGATTCGTATTCCTTTTTCAACTCGGTTTGAAACGTCCGCGCGTACGTGTGATCATGACCTTGCAAGCATAGATCGATCCGATGTTTTTTGAAGATCGGGGCAAATTGCTGACGCATCGACGAATTATCTCGGTCCTTGGCAGGAGAATAAAATGGATGATGGCCGGTCAGAATGGTCCAGTTAGACTGGCTACCGGATAAAACCTGGTCAAGCCATTTTGCCTGTTTGTCGAGATCTCGATTTGTATTCAGGGAGATCACCCGGGTGCCCTGGTAGTCAAAATAATAAGCCGATTCTTCCAAACCCTTGGGTCCGTTGCTGGGAAATTCAAAGTTAACTCTCCAGTGCCGTGAAAGCCCGCCGTCACCATACTCATGGTTTCCCGGCGAAGCAACGATTGGAATCGATCGATTGATCCAGCCGCCCGCATAAAACCATTCGCCCCAATCCGTATCGCTGTTCGCTGTATTGATCAGGTCACCCGCATGAAGAAAAAAAGAGGCGTTCGGCATGTCACGCAAACCTCGCCGGGAGACTCGTGACCACATCGCCTTGATCGAATTTTGAGCGTCTCCAAAATAAACAAATGAAAATTGATCATCGGTTAATTTTGCCGTCTTGAACTCGCTCCATTCGCTAAAATTCTTCGCGTGGCCGACTCGGTAAACGTACTGGGTATCGGGTTCCAGTTGGTTGAAGGTCACACTGTGGTAATAGGAATCAGCGTTCTTGAAAGGCAGTTTCTGGGTCTTGGCCTTGAACTGAATTTTCTGTTTCGTGAACTCGGGACCTGCCGTCGCTTTAGCCAGCTCTGCAACCGGTTTTCCTGATACTTTCGACGTCCGCCAAGTCACCGAAACGCTCGTCGCTGGATCCCCGGAAATGCTTAGCGCAATTCGGTCGGGAATTTTTCGAGCCGGGTAATCCTTGGAAAAATTAAACTCCTTGGGTTTTTTTTCCTCAGCGGGTTTAGCCTCCTGGGCCATAGCTTCCGGTGCCAGAACCACCGCCACAGTTAAAATGACTCCCAAAAAACATTTCATAGAGTAAATTTCTGTTAGAGAAAAAAGGACTTTAACTGCCTGCGTAGGGCCGATTTCAAAACCAACCAGAAACCAATACAGGCAGGAATCAAGCCAAGGGATCCCATTCCGATGACGACCCAAGAAAGGTCTACGCATCTTCAATTATAGCCGACAAACAGCCGACTTAAACCTGCCCCCCCGATCCGACTTCAAATTCTTCGCCTTCGATGGAAACCACATCGCCGACGGAAAGTTTTTTCCGTCGGCGAGTTTCCAGCTCGTGATTCACGTACACCACTCCACCCTGGATCATTTGCTTGGCTTGTCCCCCAGTTTGCACCCCACACATTTGCAAAAAATGGTCCAGTCGAATCGTGGAATCCGGTTCGGTTTCAGGCATGAAAAATCTGGGTAAAGGACAGAAAACGTCAAAAGCTAAAAACCGAGCAGTCCCGAGTTGACTTGCTTTCGGCGATCCGGTTTTACCATGGATACCTTCGGTCAGACAGGCCGCCTGAAGGAACAATCATCCAGACACCCAGACCATCACCCATTCGGGAAACGAAAAACAAGCGAACTCTGGACTGCATCACTCCACGCTCGCCCTAAACCACGGTCTTTTCCGGAAATTCACAGCCACGCTCTTGCCCCAAAACAAAACGGCTCGCAGATAATCCACGAGCCGCATGAGCCAATCGCTCTCAAAAACAACATCCCGGACAAATGCCCGAGTCCACTTAACGACTATCGAAAGGCAACCCCATACTGGGCAGTCGACAGGGCTTGATTCATCGCACCCCTGACGCTCCAGGGCCACGGTTCCCGCAGCCAAGGAGCTGCATCACCTGGTCGATAATATCCAAGCACAGACATGCATTCGTCGGGCGGGTGGATTCCAGCCTTGTAAGGATAGATTGCAGCGTTTCCTAAAAAATGGGCGGCAGACAGTATTGGCTGCAAGAGAGGACCTCTTGAATGTCCGTAACGTTCCAGCTGGATGTGCTGGAAATATAGCGGCTTGCTACAAGCTGCTGAAGCCGTCCAAACAAAAGACTGGGGCTGCCAATCTCGCCGAGAAACCGCCGCACCTTCAAACGTGCAAAAACTGGGAACCACTTTACCCTGTTCAACATCCGGCTTTAGGTTCAGGGCAATATTTTGAATTGACTTTTGCAACATCACCCCATTAATCTCGTCGCAATTCAACTCAAAAACCTGTTGGCGAAATTCTTCTTGACGAGCCTTCGGTAACGGACTGGGTTCAACAGTGGGTGGATTGATCTCCGGGTCGACCGGAGCAGGTTCTTGCGGAGAAACCTCAGCCCCAAAATCGCTCCGAAAACCAGCGTCTGGGACATTGATCCCGGGAGCCTCGTCTGCAATTGAACCAGAACCAATGGGCTGAATTTGAAAACCATTGTCTTCCACGGATCGCTCGGCATCGGTTCCATTGGCCGGTCGACGTAAAATGCTTTCCTGGTGAATCTTTGGGGGACGGATCGCGAGATTCTCTTCAGCAGAGAATTGCGCCGATTCCCCGGGCAAACGATCGCCAAACGGATCATCAATGGGGTTCACTGACTCTTGAATTGCCTGGGTCTGAACGGTGCGACGCACCCCGCTTCCAACCGCCTTGGAACCGAAACCCGGTTGCTGGTATTGAACACCCTGCAAAATTCCAGAACCATACGTCCTGGACTGCTGGATCGGCATTCGCACGGGATTCGCAGGAACCCGATTTTGACGTCCCAACCGCTGAGCGTGATCGGCATTCCGGATATCGCCAAACTTTATCGGCTTTCGGAACTTGGGGGGTTCTTGCGAAGGTGCCCCAGAAATTTGAGCGGCCGCTGTTGGAAGGTCAATAAAACTAACAAGAAACAATAAAACC
>JAZABE010000953.1:0-1032 GCA_036137535.1 Planctomycetota bacterium
ATGATAAAATCGCTCCCAATCTCGGACGCTGTTTTGTGAGCCCCAAACCCGACCATAAGCACGTTGATTCGTCTCTTGCGCGCTTGACTCAGGTACGTTGAAAAAAAGGCTGCATGCAAGAAACACAAACGATGCTAACAGTGCACGACGTACCATCGCAGCTCCCCCTTGTGGATTAAATGAACCACCCTGGATTCCGTTTTCTGGGTCGGAGTCTGGTGGAGAAATGTAGAATTTAAGTTTTCCGAGGAAAACCAGCGGGTCAACGTGTTCTCAAACACGCTGTCCTTTTATATCGGCGGATCGGGATCCGTTATTAAAGAAATATTCGACAAATTCGGAACCCGTCGGAAATGTTAATTTGTACCGGGCAGCACACCTTTAACCAGTTCATCTTCGAATTCATCCATTAACGGCCAGTCGATGGCGCAGGTCCCAAAATCGGCCATGTGTTGGTAGCCTTCCAGTCGTTTGATGGCTTGGTCCAAGAGTGAGTTGTCTTTCCGGAATACGGGACCATGGGCCGGGAGTAACCATTTAATATCCGAATCTCGAATCCGGGCTAACGACTCTACGAAAGCAACGAGATCACTGCCATGATGAGCATCGATTGCACCGACGCAGCCATCCCGGTAGATGTTGTCCGCGCAAAACAGTAAATCATTCAGGCGGAATGAGAGTTGGCTTGCGGTGTGCCCGGGGGTGTGCCAAACCTCGAGTTCGATGTCTCCAATTTTTAAGGTGTCACCCTCACCGATGGTTTGTTCGACGGAAACGGGTGGCATCTCCATGTCCAAGTTCTGAGCTTCGATTTTGGCAAAAGTCATGATGGGGTCACCGGTTTTCAGGGTGGGAGCCGCAAGTGCGTGAGCCAAGACCGGGGCCTTTAACAGGTTTTTGAGTTTGGCTAGTCCCTGGGTGTGATCCACATCCGCATGTGTGGCAATCAGGCCTATGCAATTTGAAAATGGGAAATCAAGCTGGCGAATGGTCTCAACCACTTCGTCAACAATTTCTTCAAACCCGATGTCG
>JAZABE010000954.1:0-1767 GCA_036137535.1 Planctomycetota bacterium
ACACCGTCTGTCGATGCAGGCATCTTGGAGGGGATCACGCGTCAAACGGTGATTGATCTTGCTCGGGAAGAAAAAATTGAAGTTAGGGAATGTGTACTTTCCCGCCACGATGTTTACGTTGCCGACGAGTGCTTCTTGACAGGAACCGCCGCTGAGATTGCACCGATTGTTAAAGTTGATCGTCGAACGATTGGAACGGGAGTTCCGGGCACAGTGACCCAGCGTCTCCACGAGAAATTTCATGCATTGGTCCGAAGTTAACGGGAAAGTCGAGATGGATACGGCCCGGGACGTTTAAGATTAAATCTTGGTACAGGGTCTTCCGTTGAGAGATTGTGTTCATGAAGAAGCGCAGTGCGGCGGAACTGTTGGAAGTCTGCACTTGGGAGGGGCAGCAAGGGTGTCCGGAGGGCAGACAACAGGGGCTGATTAATTGGGTTCTGACGGTTCGAGACGAGCGGGAGTTTTTTTTTTAGGCTGAAAATCACGGGTTTTATTCAAAAGTTTGCCCGAGGTCCGAGATCTGGTCTTACAAACGGAACTAAAAAACGCGATTAATCGTCTGTTTTTCTAGAACAGGTTGGAACCTAGTCATTGTTCTAATTAAGATCGACTTAGGTGGGCGAAGGTGGTTTTTCCCACGAAACCAATGGGATTCATTGGGATCAACGGTTCATTTTGTCGTTAAAGTCTTTAACTGTATGGATTTAGGGGAAACCCAATTTTGGACAGAGCTCCGTGAGGAATAAAATGTTGCGACGTTTGTACAAAATCGCCAAATCAGTACTCAAACCTTCTGATAATCAAAAGTCAGCCTCGGCACGACGGTTTGGTTTTGAGTCCTTGGAAGAAAAGGCCTTGCTGACCAAGCTGATTGATTTGGACCCTTTTTCGGGCATTGTTACGGTTCAAGGTGACAATGCCAACGACACAGCTCAGGTTTACGATCAGGGCCCGCGTGTTTTCATCAACTTGGATGGTTTTGGTCAACGGTCCTATCTGCGAAGTGATGTCAGCCGCATTGAATTCAACGGCGGAAATGGTAATGACATTTTTCGCAGTACATCAGTTGTTGTGGTTCATGCCAATGGCAACGCCGGGGATGACAGCCTTACTGGTGGGCTGAGTAATGACATCCTCAAGGGTGGAGATGGCGTCGACCGTCTTTTTGGAAATCTTGGCAATGATCAATTGATCGGCGGCGAAGGTAATGACCAGATGTTCGGTGGTGATGGCAACGACCGGTTATTGGGTGGACGTGGCGATGACCGGGGAAGCGGTCAGGGTGGAGATGATAACCTGCAAGGTGGCGGGGGGAATGATTTCTTGCATGGTGATGGAGGAAATGATCTGGTTGCAGGAAATGCTGGAGACGATGAACTGTTTGGCGATAACGGAGAGGATCGCGTTTATGGCCACAATGGAAATGATATCCTCCACGGTGGATTTGATAACGACCGGTTATTCGGCGGTTCTCAAAACGACCAAATGTTTGGTGGCAGTGGAGAAGATCGGCTAAATGGTCACACGGGAGAAGATGAAGCCTGGGGTGGATCGGATGATGACTTTATTCAGCTAGGAGTTGGACACGATTTTGGCTACGGTGGCCACGGGAATGACAAGATCGTTGGCTTGGATGGCAACGATACCATTGCGGGTGGACCTGGCAATGACTTTCTGATTGGTAATGCAGGCGCTGACATCATCCGGGGTGACAACGGGGCTGATATCCTCAGAGGGAGTAATGGTGATGACCAGTTATACGGT
>JAZABE010000955.1:0-2184 GCA_036137535.1 Planctomycetota bacterium
GAAGCCTGATAGGCTTGGATGGTGGCATTCCACTGTTTGTTTTTGACGAGATATTCATGATCGCTCAATCCCTGATGAAGAGGTTTGTGAGCATGGGTTCGCGCCAGTCGTTTCGCGAAATCAGGCAAATCTGCCCAGTCATCTTCGCCCTTGGGTTCGGCCGGTCGCTGTATTGACGCGAGCGGAAAGGGTTTGAACCAGGGTTGGGGAACTTGTAACGGGCGATGAGGTCTGAAAAAACCAACGGACATGAAAAGTGGTTTTTCGGACTTGGTTTTCCATTGTTGAATTGCCCAGGTCGCCACTTTGTAATCTCCCATGGTGTGATCGGGAACGTCCAATGGATAGCCATCGTTGGGCGCTTTCATAGCATTGAATTTATCTTTGCCTTTGGGGGGTTTGGGATCTCGGGGCCGGTTGAAAAGAGCGTCGCCATGTTTTCCGGGGTTTCCGTGAAAGACTTTGCCGCCACTGGCAACTCGATAACCCTCTTGGCTGAAGAATTGCTGTAGGGTCGGACTGGTGATCTTGCGTTCCCGAGGATAGCGGGCATTGAAGTAAATTCCCGTTTTATAAGGAAAAATCCCGGAGTTGAGGCTGGTCCGTGAAGGCCGGCATTGGGGAGCATTGCAGTAGGCTTGGGAAAAGAGCATTCCTTTGTTTGCTAAGGCGTCAATATTTGGGGATCGGGCCTTGGGGTGGCCGCTCAGACATCCCACCCAGTCATTTAAATCGTCAACGATGATTAACACAATATCAGGGCGAGTGTCTTGAGCCCGGGTGTTCCCGTGAAATAAAGCGGTGAGTAACAACGCTGGAACGAAGGAATTCAGGCAGCCGAAAAATTGAATAAAGTTCATAGACAGGCACTCGCCTTATAGGTGGTTGGTGCGTCCGTCTGAATTTCAGCCGAACCGCGCCGAGAAAGGTTCCGGTTTATGGCGGAATCCAAGATCGCCCCGTTTAGGCGATCATTGACCTGGGCTGGAAATGGGTTTGCCATCCAGCTTTGAAACGAGTTGGCGAGCAATGCGGGTCGCGATCTCGCAATCACTGCCGCGGTAACGAACTCTGAATTCCTCGTCCAAAACAACAATGGTCGGCCAGGTGTAGAGCAACCAATCTTCCGAAATCTTAGTTTTCTTGCCAGGATGCTGGTTTTGAAAACTTCGCCAATTGATGTTGTTAGTTTTGACGGCTGCCGTCGCTCGGTCTAAATCGTCCGAATTGACGCCAATTAAGGCAAAAGGGCGGGTTTTCATTTCTTTAACGAGCGACCGCTCGTGTGGATATAGCAATCGGCATGGGCCTCACCAATCTCCCCAGAAATCGATAAATAATATTTTCCCTTTGTAATCTGAAAGTGAAAATGGTTTTCCATTTAAATCGATTCCCTGAATATCAGGCGGAACCATTCCCAAGGAGAAGTTTTCCCTCATCTTGATTCTGTTTTTAACCGACGAACTCAAATCCTCGATTTCGACCTCTTTGAGTACCGCAAGCATTTCCGCCTTGGCGGTTCGAAATGTTTCAGATTGAACTGGCGCTTTGTTTAACGACATTCCAACGCGGGAAAAAGTGGCATACGCTCTGACTTTTGGGCTGGGTGAATCTTTTTCCAGTTGTTTGCCGACGGCTAACGCTTCTTCTGCACCAAAAAAATAATCCAATCTTCCGATCATCCATTCCAATTCTTCTAGTTTTTTGGAATTTCGATGAACCGTGACAAGTGTGCGAACTGCATTTTTGGCGGCAGCTCGCTCGGACCCGATCATGGGCAATGCGTTTTTTCCTAACCACATTAAAAAGGGGATGGCATCATCGGTCCCTGCGTAATCTTTTGCGGCCTGGTTGAATTTGGCGACAAAAGGAATTTTGGGTGATGTGAAAGCGTTCGCCGGCACCGGGTTTCCGCCTTTTTTTTCCGCCTCGCGCAGAGTTTTTAACTGGGTCTCCCAGTTCTTCATTGCCGTTTCGACTTCGGTGACCAGTTGCTTATAACGTTGCGAAGGGGAGTCCTGATCGCCGACTGCGAGGTTTTGCAGCAGCAACAACAGGAAAAGGCCGACGCTAAATTTCGTTTTCATGAACAGGTCCTTTACAACCAACTTTAAAATCGCAGGGATAGTGATCGGTCTATTTTATCGTATTCTAGCCTGGGGGTCAGGCGAAAGTTTAGGGGAA
>JAZABE010000956.1:0-6605 GCA_036137535.1 Planctomycetota bacterium
CGATTGGCTGTAACAAGCCGCGTTCAAAAGCCCCGGGCTTTGACAACGTCATTAAAATCACGGATGTGATAGTCAATACCCACCGCTTCCAGTACCTTGCAGAGGCCTCGCATGGCAACTCCGAATCCATCGGGGCCGCTGAATCCGCCGAATTGGCCTCCCCCTTTGACGTGAGGCTCCAGGTCAAGGAAAACACCCGGCACCCCGAGACGACTCATTCTTTCAGAAAGTTCAGGAAGAAAACCCTTTAAGTCATTGAAAACCGCCTCATGGCCGCTGTCGCCAAGATCGGCAGGAACAAAGTGCTTCAAAGCATCTTCGTTGACGTGGGCCTGTCGAGACAGCGGGACGGGAGATCGGTAATCTTTGATGTGCAGCCAACCCAGGCCAGGTTTCATCACGCGGTATTGCTCAACCACTTCGGCGGTTGGAATGCCTTGGGAGACAATGTTGCCGCCATCCCAGATCAACTTGAGTTCATCCATGTTGACTGCCGAGTGGATCTCGGCAAGGATCTGGCCGGACTGTCCAACAAGATTTGCCTCGATTTCCAAACCATAAACCAATCCGTAGGATTTGCAGACTTCGGTGATCCTGCCAATCTGTTCCGAAACCTGGTTCACATGGGCCGCGGGATCTGTGCCCTTGGGATGGTAAAACGAAAACCCTCGCAGGAGTTTTGTTCCCAACCGGCTGGCCAGTTCACAAGCTTTTTTGACCTCAGTATCAAGGTACTTGTTGAATTCGACGTAGCGGTTTTGGGTTCCGTCTTCTTTGTCCAGCAGCTTGACTTTGCCGAGCGGACTGCCCAGGGAAGAAACAGCAAGACCATACTCGTTTTGTTTTTCAATAACCGTGTCGAGCTCTGGTTCAGTTAACTGCATGACATTCTTGACGCCATTACCGACATCGATGAATCGAATGGAATAGTACTGGAGCCCACAGGCGGCAAACGCCGAAAATTGCTGGTCAACCGTTTTTTGATTGGCAGATTCGTCGCCAAATCCAGTGATAATCACAGAACCCATAGGTCACCTTTTTGAGTGCTTGAACGGATAACAGACAACGAACAATTTTGCCTGTTTGAAACGCGTGTGAGTTTAGATGTATTTTCGGAGATGAGCTGCTATTCGCCTATGGGGGTGTCGAGCGACGGTCCCGTCCGGTTAACGGGTTACATTGCAAAAATTCGGTCCATTCGCTCGGCGATTTCAGACAGCCGTTTTCGGTCACCGCCCGGGATTTCGGCGGTTCCCCAGCCCTTGAAGTCCAGCTTCTTCAGCTCTCGGATGATGTCATACCATCCGTTAGAGCCTTCCAGTAACTTGGCTCCAAAACCGTCGAACCATTTTTCATTTTTAACCCGGGCCAAATCGAATTCCTTGATGTCATGTTTTTTGATTCTCTTCCCGAGGGTTCGAATCCACACGACCGGATTGGCGTATCGAACACTGTTTCCCGTGTCGTAATACGCGCCGACCCGATCGCTTTCCAGTTCGTCGATATACTTGGCGGTTTCGGCAGGATCGTTGAGGAAATTATTCCAAACGTTTTCCAAGAGGATGTCGATGCCCATTTCTTCGGCTAACGGAATTGCTTGCTTGATCATCGGGATTGATCGTTTCCAGCTTTTTTCATAAGTGGCTTCTTTGTTGACGACCGCAGGAACGAGCAAGACGCTGGAGGCGCCATAAGATTTGGCATCACGAATGGCCGTAGTCAACGCGGCCAAACCTTCTTTTCGCACGGATTCGGATTCGTGAGACAAGGTTTTGTTCCAGTGTTGCGAGTCCACCACGCCGTGCACAGGTAGCCCGGTGGCGTCTATGGCCGACTTAACTTCTTCGAGCCGATAATTGTTGGGACTGTTAAGCTCAACCCCATCGAACCCGAGCTCTTTGAGAACGGCGAATTTTTCTTTCAGCCCGCCTTGAATACGGACCATCCCGATCTTGACAGCTTTTTTAAACCTTTTTTCCGCACCGGAGGCAGCGGCTACCCATGAGGATTGCTGCTGAGCGTCTCCAGCCACCAAGGTTGCGGCGGATCCCGCGGCAATCGCGGAAGACGTGGTCAGGAATGTTCGGCGATTCATCGAAATAGTTCTCCAGTAATATAGGCTGGTCATTCAGGCCGTTAATGTTTCCGGTGAGATTTCTGGCGAGGAATCCATTGGGCCGGTCAATGAGCTTGAAATCGACATGAAGATCCAAGAGCCAGCAAATCACCCAAACTAAATACAAGATTCAGTTTTTGGATTGAATCAGGCGAAAGCCAGGCTCAATCCATGTCGTGATCCTTATGTTATGCTAACAGGGCGCGAAAATCACGGACTGGCAACCCGGTTTTAACTCAAATCTTTTTGTTTTTGTTTTTAAAAAACAGGGCAAACAAGAAAAAACACAGCAATAATGTTCCAGCGATCGCGAAGAGCTAAGCCCCACAAACATTAATTAATTCATGAGCCAGCAGAACCCCACTCATTTACTGAATGAACCGGATTTAACCGGGATGAAGATTGGTGACTACACCATCATGCATCGCTTGGGTCGAGGGGGCATGGCAGACGTGTACTTGGCGGAACAGGCCTCTTTGAAGCGAAAAGTTGCTTTCAAAGTGTTGCACCAATCGTTGGCCGCCAGCCCATCTTATGTAGAGCGGTTCAAAAACGAAGCTCAAGCCGCAGCGGCGCTAACGCACCCTAATATCGTGCGGATTTATGAAGTCGGCACACTCGAGCAGTTTCATTACATCTCCCAAGAGTACGTCGACGGCCAAAACCTGAAACAGTATCTGGTGCAGAATCGGACCGTTTCTGCCTTCATGGCGGTGACCACCGTGCGACAAGTGGCAGCAGCCTTGCATAAAGCCAAAGAACAGAGGGTGATCCATCGCGACATCAAGCCGGAAAACATCATGGTGTCAGCCGGAGAGGTAAAGGTGGCAGATTTTGGATTGGCAAGGATAAACCGGAAAAAAGAAAGCCAAGAGCTGACCCAGGTCGGAATGACCATGGGCACGCCGTTGTACATGAGCCCAGAACAGGCGGAAGGTAGCGCGGTGGATCATCGCAGCGATATTTATTCACTGGGCGTGACAGCGTATCACATGCTGGCGGGCAGTCCGCCCTTTGAGAAAGAAACGGCTGTTGCCACGGCGATTGCTCACAAGACCGAAAAACCGAAGCCGCTCTCACAGATGCGATCAGACTTGCCCCCGGAATTGATTGCAATTGTGGATAAAATGATGGCGAAGAATCCGGATGATCGGTACCAGGACTGTGGTGGCATTATTAAGGACCTGCTAACGGTTGTCCTGGATCAATCGCAGGAAGAATGGTCCTCGACATTTCAAGCCTTGTCCGCCGCCGAAGCCAACGCGCTCTACACCTCTCATCTGGCAGCGACCCAAAAACTGGATGCTGTCATTCACGGCAAGGATCGTCGAAAACGGAATCTAAAGATCATGGCAACTGCACTCGGGTTGGCCTTGGCGGGGTTTGTCGTTGGGTCGTCTCTTGCCTCGCTGAACCCACCGAGGCCGCTGATCCCCGCGGCCGACGGCAAGACCAACCCGATTCCCCGCAAAAGCAATGTTGACGACCAGTTAAAGTACGCCAAACAGATCCCCACGACCGAATATTCCAAAAAGCTAAAAGCTCTGCAGGCGGTCAAGGAGTATTTTCCCAAGGTGGGCGGCCAGCTTTATGCGAAAACATCGAAACATTTCTGGGCTGATTTTGAAATTGGTTTGCTCCATTACCAGCAAAAATACTTTGATCTTGCCGAGGAGACATTTCAGGTGCTGAGCAGGCTTGACCCGGTGGAATTCCTGACGTTTCGGCTGCATGGGCAGGCAGGCATGGTGCTGGTGTTGGATAAGCGGAAAGCATTTGAAGGAAGTGACGTAGAAGGCATCAACAAAAGGATAGAGCTGTTTCGAGTCGACATCCTGCACGAAATCGAGAGATTTGAGCCCGGTTTAAGACAGCGATTGGAAGAAATTTACGGAAATGACAGCATTACAGAAGAGAGGGGTCTTTGAAACGAATTGTAACCTGCTTTCCCGTTAATCAGTCTCAGCTGAAACAAATCCAAAATGTGGCAAGCGGCTACGAAGTGGTTGATGCTGGGCAGGAAGCCATTGCTGCTGAAATTCTGAACGCAGACATTTTTTGCGGCCATGCCAAGGTCCCGATGCCATGGAATGAAGTCGTTTTGCAGGGTCGGCTAAAGTGGATCCAAAGTTCGGCTGCAGGGCTGGACCACTGCTTGGTTCCAGAGGTCGTCGAATCGGCAATCAGTGTGACGAGTGCCTCGGGGCTTTTTGCTAACCAGGTGGCCGAACAGACGTTTGCCCTGTTGTTCGGGTTGATTCGCAGGATCCCGACGTTCATCGCAGCATCCAGGGCCAAGGAGTTTATCCGCAGGCCCACCTTGGATTTTCATGGAAAGACGGTTGGGATTGTCGGATTTGGTGGTAACGGTCGGCGGATTGCCCAGCTACTGGCACCTTTTGGCAATCGGATTTTGGCGACGGATGTTTTTCCAGTGAACAAACCGGACTGGGTGGAGCAACTTTTGCCCGCCGACCGGCTATACGACTTGCTGGCTCAAAGCGAGGTTGTGATTCTATGTGTTCCTTTGACCCCAGCTACCCAGCACTTGATGGACGCCGCGGCATTGGACGCAATGAAGCCAGGATCCCTTTTGATCAATGTTGCCCGGGGAAGGGTCATCGACGAAGTCGCGTTGATTGCCCGGCTTAAATCCGGCAAGCTCGCAGCGGCCGGGCTAGACGTGACCTACCAAGAACCCTTGCCTTTATCGAGTGAGCTTTGGGAACTGGAAAATGTCTTGATCACACCCCATGTTGGTGCTCAATCGGCAACCCGAGTTTCCGATACTGTCGCGTTTTTTTGTGAAAACTTGGCACGATTCTCTGCCGGCCAACAGTTGAAAAACAGCGTGGACAAGGAGTTGGGGTTCCCCAGGCCCGAGTCGTTGGTGGAGTGAGGGCTCGGGCAAATTGAAATCGCTCGATTTGAGAAAAAGGCTCCCGAAAACTGGCAGAACGGGCTGACCGATCTGGACCCCAAATGGCTGGGAACCTTAGGATAAGTGTCTCAGGGTGACCAGGTTTGGGCAGCCCAGGGTGTTGATCCCAAAGAGAACGGCTGTAACTTGTCATGCACACCACCACAATCGATAAATTAACACCGACGGCGACCTTGGATGGACAGCTGGATTTTTTGCAAAAAAATGAGCTTTGCGAAGTTTATGACGAACTGCTCCAGCAAAAAAAATTAACGTGGACGAACCATCTCCATTTGAAAAAACGACTGGGCTCCGGAGGACAAGGTGTCGTTTATTATTCCGAGAGAAAAGGAGCCGATGACTTTACTTTGCCGGTGGCAATCAAGATTTTTTCTCCAGAGCGATTTGAGACGGAGGCAGACTACGGGGCGGCGATGAAGCGGATCGCGAGGATTACCGGGTCGGTCGCACGCATCCAGCATGACAACCTGATCGATGTTCAGAATTTCATCGAAAAAAATGAGATCCGAATGCTGGTGATGGAGTGGATCGATGGGATTGACCTGCGGAAGCTGCTCAACCCAGAGATTCTCTTGAAAACGAAGCATCGAGTGAGCGCAAAACGTTGGGAGTACATTAACCGGGTGATTGCGACCCGGGGTCCCAGCCAAAACCACATCAAACCCGGGGTCGCCGTTGCGATTGTGCGAGAATGTCTGGCCGCGCTGGCCGCGCTTCACCGAGACGAGATCATTCATGGTGACATCAAGCCTGCCAACATCATGTTAAAGCGGACTGGGACGGTGAAGATCATAGATATCGGATCGGCTTATGAGCTGTCAGACCCTCCTCGTTTTCGAGCTTGCACGCCGACCTACGCAGCTCTCGAGATCATGGAAGGAAAGGCGACAACACCGCGGAGTGACTTGGCCAGTTTGGGCTATGTATTGATTGAGCTGTTGGCCGGGCAGCCGGCGGTCCCCCACCGAGCCACGTTTCAGGAATTGGTCGAGGCCAAGAGAAGCTTGCCAAATCGTCTGGATCAATTGCTTCCGGAAGATATCATGCGCAACGAATTGCTTGTTAATTTTTGCCGTCGTTTGATTTCGCCGGACCCAGAGATGCGGTTTCCCACCGCAGAAGATGCGGATTTAAAGCAGGATGGCGCAGCTGCGTTCCTTCGACAGCTGGTCAAAGGAGACCTGTCCAGTGAGTACGACAATGAAATCCGCGTTTGGCTGGATGAACTCTGTGAAATGTGGGAAGAAGACTTAGAAGGGGGCTTCTAGCCCAGTCACACCGGCAAATGCCCGGCGAAAAGCCTCAGGGTATCGTTGGGAAAGAGCCCGCTAGCAAGCCGATAGCGAAGGGGACGGTGCGCCAGACGGTTTCGCCAGGTCTGATTTCCTCTGGTTTTCGCGACGGAAATTGAATACGCTTCGCGGTCCGTTCTTCGGAACAAACCTCGTCAACTAAGCATCCCGGCGAACGAATTGCCGGATTTCCTTCGACCAGTGAGGTGTATCCATGGTTCGCCGCAGAAAGTCCCGAGCCGCGAGATTTCGCTCG
>JAZABE010000957.1:0-3293 GCA_036137535.1 Planctomycetota bacterium
TTAGAAAACCAAAAAATAAAAGACCAGTCTCTTTTTGCCAGCTGGAATATCCTCTCAAAGTTCGAAAGGGATTTTTCCGGTTGGTTCAGCGGGGACGAAACTCAAAGGCCTATCGAATATCAAAAGTTGCTTCAATTCTGGCTGCACACGGATTCAGCGAAGAACGTCGACGCCTCCGTGATGGCCATCCTCCGAAAGACACAGCCAAAGAGTGTGAACGAAATGGCCAGGTCTTTCAAAACACTGATCCAACAACTGAAAAGCAAAACCGCGGTTACCAAGGCTCTCCCGGAACTCGTGCGGCAACTCCAGTCCACGGACAACCCGCTCAACGGTCCAAACACTAATATTGATTTATTCCTGGATGAATCGCAAACCCGTCTGCACACTGAACTCAAATCGAAGATCGGTTCCTTGAAGCAATCCAAGCCAATACCGGGTGTGGCAATGGGAGTTACCGAGGCCAAGCCAGAAAACCTGAAAGTGCACTTACGGGGCAGCCACCTGGCTTTGGGAAAAACAGTCCCGCGCAGGTTCTTGAAAATTATTAATGGTGATCAACGACTCGAGATCGGCGATGACCGGAGCGGGCGACTTGAATTCGCCAACTGGATGACTCGCCCCAGTCACCCGCTGACCAGTCGAGTCATCGTCAACCGTATTTGGCATTGGCATTTTGGCCGCGGTATCGTCCAGACCGTTGACAATTTTGGGTTGTTGGGACAAGCCCCAAGCCATCCGGAGCTATTGGACTGGCTTGCAAGCCGTTTGATATCAGATGGGTGGTCGCTAAAAAAATTGCACCGGGAAATCATGCTTTCCCAAACCTACCGCATGAGTGCAACTGGAAATCCCTCTGCCGAAAGAATCGATCCTGAAAATCAATGGCTATGGCGCTTTCGTCGACGCCGCTTGACTGCCGAGGAAACACGGGACGCGGTGATTAGTGTCAGTACGGGCATCGACAACCAGATGTTTGGCACTTTGTTGAAAGCAGAAAACCGCAAGTATGTGACCAGTTCCAGCACCACTATTACCGATGAATATTCAAATCGCCGGCGCAGCATCTATTTACCCGTAGTCCGAAGCAGTGTCTATGATGTGTTTCAGACATTGGACTTTCCGGATCCAGCGGTAAGCACCGGGACCCGGCAGGTTTCAACCATTGCACCCCAAGCCTTGATGATGATGAACAGCCAATTGATCCATTCCTCAACTCAGGCCATCGCTGAAGCATTAGCCAAAACTGGTCAAGTTGACTCGCAAAACGTCAGGACGGCTTACCAGCGTATTCTCAAACGAAATCCCAGCCCCTCGGAACGGACTCGCCTGGTTGCGCTGGTTGAAAGAATGCGGTCGACATTTCAAGCAAACCGGCCCGCGGGAACGGATACCCAACCTTCACTCGAAGAAAAAGTCAGGATTTGGCAAAGTGTTTGTCGAATCTTAATTTCAACTAATGAATTTAGCTTTATCGAGTGATTCCTTCAAATCAACTTCCGCAGGTGAACTGATGCCTCACAATAATCACTGGCACCCCGAAACACCGATTTGCCGTCGTGAACTGCTTCACCGCAGTGGAGTTGGATTTGGAGGGCTCGCACTGGCAGGCCTGATGGCTGAAAACGGATTTGCTAACGATCAATCCGCTTCTCACCAGTTGGCAGAAATTCGCTCCAAAGACCCGATGGGCATTCTCCCACCTCATTTTCCAGCCAAAGCCAAACGGATCATCTTTCTGTTTATGCATGGGGGTCCGTCCCAGGTCGATACGTTCGATTACAAACCGCAACTCACCCGGGACCATGGCAAACCCGTCCCGTTCAACAAACCCCGGGTTGTATCCAGCAAAACCAAAAACCTGTTAAAGTCTCCCTGGAAATTCAAACCGCACGGTGAATGCGGATTCCATGTCAGCGAACTGTTTCCTCACGTCGCAAAACACGTCGATGATATTTGTTTCATTAATTCCGTTCATGGCTCTAATTCCCGCCATGGAGCCGCATTGCTGGAATTAAGCACCGGGAGTGATACCTTTGTTCGGCCCAGTCTCGGGGCCTGGCTAACCTACGGGTTGGGTACTGAAAATCAAAACTTGCCCGGTTTCATCACCATTTGCCCGTCGCTCACCCACGGTGGAGCCAATAACTGGGGCTCGGCTTTCCTGCCCCCCGTGTACCAGGGAACTCCCATGGGCAATGCAGGAACGGCCTCTGAAAAAGCAAAAATCCCGTTCATTACTCGGAAAACACCCAAGTCGATTCAGAGAATGGAGTTGGATCTAATTCGGGAAATCAACCAAGAACGGTTGACCCAAACGGGCGGTGATCCACAACTTGAAGGCAGGATTGAATCGTTTGAGCTTGCTTTTCGCATGCAGAACGAGGCCCCCGAAGTCCAAGATATTTCTGACGAATCGACTGAAACCTTGGATCTCTATGGAATCAACGATCCAACGACCAAAGATTTTGGACTTCAATGCCTGCTCGCTCGGCGGTTCGCCGAGTCAGGCGTTCGTTTTATTCAACTATCCCATAGCTACAAATGGGACCAGCACAGTGGTTTAACCAAGGACCATGCACGCAATGCCAAAGAAGTGGATCAACCGATTTCAGCGTTATTGATCGACCTGAAACAACGAGGGCTACTGGAGGATACCATTGTTTGGTGGGGAGGAGAATTCGGCCGCACTCCCGTCAGTGAACTCAACGGAGACGGGCGAGACCACAATCCCCATGCGTTGACCCAGTGGTTTTGTGGCGGTGGATTCAAAGGAGGCACGAAGTACGGCGAAACCGATGAATACGGTTACTTTGCCGTCAAAAACAAAGTTCATTTTCATGATCTACATGCCACGATCTTGCACCAAATGGGATTTGACCATACCCGGTTAACTTACCGGTATGCGGGGCGGGACTTTCGACTGACCGATGTCCATGGAGACGTGGTGCACGACATCTTGGCCTAGACGCCTTGGATTTCAAGAACACGTTGGAAACCCCAACCACGTGTATCCCGGCAGGAACTCATTACCGCGACGGTCCTGTTAAAATCGGTTCGCAAGATTGGTTTCCGATTGTTGTAACTTTGTCAGTTCTGGCGGTTGCTGGGAATACGGACCCGATAGTTTTAGTCGACCAGCCCGTTTTTCACAGCCCAGATTGCAACTTGAGTGCGACCAGTTGCATCCATTTTGCGTAAGATGTTCTGGACGTGTTCTTTGACGGTTTCGATACTGATTTTGAGCGAGATTCCAATTTCCTTGTTGCTCAATCCCAAGCCAATGTGCCGCA
>JAZABE010000958.1:0-17448 GCA_036137535.1 Planctomycetota bacterium
CGGATTGTGAGGCAATCAATCTTTGACTGTTTGCGGACGTTTACTCAATTTGATACATTTCTGCCGAAAATCCTGATTGGCCAATGACTTAGGGTCGATTGTTCCGGCGATTTTCTTGACACTCCAAAATACCCAGCTTATTATCGAGTGTCTGGTTTATCTTTAATCAAGGCCCCCGTTTTAACGGCGGAAATTGAAAAGTTTGAACTGGTCATTTCCTTATATTTGCCGGATTGAGTGCTCGCGAAATGATACTTCTGATTGGGATAATCGTCCTTTTTATCGCGCTGATTGTATTTATTGTCCTTTGCGCTAAGCAAACGCACTGGCTGAACTTGGTTGCACTCTTCCTGGTTTTCCTGTTCTCAGTGTCTTACTTAGTCGTTTCAACTCTGACTTTCAAAACCAAGTCAAATTGGAAAGAAGTCCTGGAAAAAAATCTGGTCAAATACGAAAAGCAGGAAGCCGAACTTCAAGCCGCGTTAACCGGCAGTCCCAACGATTTTGAGTGGCCCATTGATTCTCTCAAAGGACTGGAAACGGCGGCGGCCCAGCAGGTTTTAGGCCAAGGCCGAGTTTGGCGGCAATGCATCCCCGGTGCATTTACCCCGGGCAATGATGCAAACGATTTAACTACCGGAAGCCTCACCCTCGACCTCCCACCGGATTCCCCAGCTTTTGAAACCAAGAAAGACCCCGCTGGTGGTGATGATGCCGCTGAAGGAACATCGTTGGTTTACGTTTTTCTGGAAGTCCCCGACGGGGAAGCAGCCTATAAGGTTTCAAGCTACATCGGTTCGTTTTTCGCAACAGAACCCTCTGCAGATAACACGAGTGTTAAGCTGTCGCCAAGTCTTATTTTGCCGGATCCTGCAAACACCGCAGCCTTGAAAACTGCGAACCCAAATTATCGGACCGCCCGCGAATTGGTCATGTCGGGTGGAAATGGTTCAACCCGGTGGGCGATGTATGATATCCTGCCAATCGACAGCTACGATGTGTTTGTAGAATCTATCCGAGCCGAGCAGGGAGATCCCGAATTCGAAGTCACCCCGGACATCCTCCGAGAAAAATTGACTACCGAATACATGCCGATCGAAGCCCTCAAGCTTGCAGCCAACCCCAACAAGTACAAGAGAATTATTGATTCGATCGTCTATACCAATCAGAAAGAATCCATTTATAAAGATTCTGGATTCGAACCAACAGACGACGAAAAATGGTATCGTGTGAAATTCAAAAGAAACTTCAAGAACGAAAGTTTCAAGGTTGACTTCAAGACCGACGGGGATGCTCAAAAAGAAATTGCCCTTCAGGGGCAGTCATTCGATCGGGATGGCCTTGCCTTGCTGGAAATCCTCAAGTTAAGCCAGCTAAAGACCTTGGAGGTCGAGGAAACAGACCTGGACGGCGAGGTTAAATTCGAAAAAGACCAAACAGTCCTACTGGACCATCTTTCCTGGGAAAAAACACCTGCTGACTACATAACTACCATCAAAGTTGCGGGTGAACTGGAAGTGCCGGACGTGATTTACCGCAGAAAGCTAAACGACTTTGACTACGACTTCCGCGCATTGGTTGAAGCAAATAAGCAGTTGACTGCAGATCGTGATCACGCTTCCGACAAACTGGATCAACTTAAAGTGATCGATAGCGCATACGAGTCGCAAAAAAGCTCAAGGCTGGCAACCAGCAACAAACTGAACAAAGACGTTAACAGCTTCAAAAAAGACAAGAGTGTGATCGAGAATTATCGGCAACAACTTGAAGCCCAATTGGCAGCTGACCGGAAAGAGGTCGATCGATATTTTCGCCTTACCAAAGAATATGCGGCAAAAAAAGCTGAGCTGGAAGCTAAGATGAGCAAGTTGGTCGAAGAAAATACTCAAAAAGCGGAAGCGGCGATTCAGTGATGCCCGCCAACTCGTGATGCCCACCAACGAAATGCCCAAGGGCTCCCAGCTGTAAATTCTTAAACTGAGGCTGTCTTCTCGCTACCGAAATCTCGCTCCACTGGTTTGCAACAGCTGTGAAACGCTTTTCTCCAGCTTGAACACATCCCGAGATTTTTCTCTAAGATAACCGAGAAATTTTTGCTCCTGGCCAAGAAGGTTGGCTGTTGCATCGATCATCTGAGTGGATTCTTGGTTCACCTGGATCGCCAGTTCATTTTTCATCGCGTCATAATGAACCGCGAGCGGGCCGTTAATCGACTCTGCGATTTGCGACCCCAAGTCACATTGCAACTGCCATTTCGGTTCTTTCAATGACCCGGAAAGGCTGGCCACCACCTCGAAACTCCCGATCGACTTTAGCTGTTGATTGATCATCGACTGGACTTCCGTTGCCAGCAAGTCTTCCTGTTCGAATGCGATGCTAATCTCCAGATTGGTCTGGACCGCTTTGACCTCTCCACTGAGTCGGTCGCCGATCAGTTCAATCGTGGCAATCACCTGGAGGTCACTCTGTCCGAGCTTTAGCTGGACCGAATCGTCTATCTGCAAATCTTGAGCAGCAATGGGAATACTTGGAATGGAAATCGTGATGCGATCATGAGGACTGGGGCTGGTCCTGTCGACCATGCCTTCCAGGGTCAACGGATGCTTTCCTCCAACTTCAAGTTGCAATAACGCTGGTTTTCCATGGGCTACCGGCGCGGTGGTAAAATCCGCCATCGCACCCGTGATTGGATACTCTTGATTGGCGAACATCGCATGTCCCGTGATCTCCAATGCCTGGACGAGAAATCCAGGCTGCTGAGGCTGCCCTTGAAACTGGACGGTCTGTCCCCGACGAACAGCAGGCCGAGTCGAAACCAAGACACCAGAAAATGCCTGTCGCATCCATTGGAACCAGGCCAGTGCGTGAGCCACTTGATCTTCCTGTTGCCGCCCTACCAACAACTGGGACAACGCCTGACCATTCAGACGACTGACCATTGTGGTCTTCTGGATGCGGGCCAAATCCTGTTCGTTTGCCGAGATGAACTGATCTCGATCCCTAGTCAATTGAGTCTGGTGTCGCTCCACCCGCCTGCGAATCTCAAAGAGCTCACTTCGCAGCCATTTCGACCGCTTAATGGCTTTTTCAATACGCGGCAGATCACGCAACGTATTCAACGGACTGTTGGCGAAACTATTGACAATATCCCGCACCACGCGAATCTGTTTTTCCACTTCCTTGCCGCGTTCAAAGAGTTGAGCGTGAGCGTGGGACCAACGCTCTCTGAATTCCTGAGCAGATCTGGTCATTTCAAGATCTCCATCGAAATGCCTTGTCAAAAAAAATGTTAAACCGGCTGCTACATGGTTTTTGGTGCCCCGCAACAAATCATTGACCAGCTTTGGCTTTACAAAGAACCCTTCCGCGATCTTGTCCCCTGTCTCGCTCCCCGTTCCCAATCTGAGTCCGTCAACCCTTCCCTGAATTAAGGTCAGTCTTTTATGTAACAACGAATCCCAGTCCAGTTCCATTTTTGCCTGCCCAATCACCAACCGATTTTCTGCAGACGATTTTGGGTAGGACAACTTCATACTTTCAGTTGTCAATGTGGTTTGAAAAGGTGAAGCCTTTAAGTTTTTAATTTCCAGTGGGCTTCCAGTAACCCGGTGAACCGCAGAACAAAACACAAAACTTAAAATTGGAGCGTAGCTAAACTGCAGAAGACCCATTAGGACCAGCAACAGTGAAACGCGAATCAAAATCAATTGCCGTAGTTTCATTCTTCTGCACCTGTCAACCCAACCGCCTGTTTTGAGTTCGCAACATTCCCAGGCAACCAACTGCGAACCGATTTCAGGTTGAGCCTGGAACCGTAATGGGTCAGCAGCAACTTGGAGGCGAGGCAAACCGGATAGAAGCAAAACAAACCCACCAGTAGATTTCCCATGACAACCGTATTATTGAATCTCGTCCAAGGAATTACGGGTTGTTCGTAAAGCCAGAGCCAGCCGGGCTGAAGAACAGAATTAGTTAAAACAAAATGCCCCAACTGGTGAGAAACCGGATCCAACAGAGGAGCAATCCCCATAAACCCTGACGCCGCAATCATCGTGATCAATAAGTTCACGTTTGTGACAAAGACCAAGCCGGTAAAGACCAAGATCAACAGGCTATCCGTCGGCATCAGGCCGATCAGCATTCCCAAGGCAATGCTGAGCCCAACGTGCCCGGGAGAGTTCTTCCCGAGAATCGCAGTGACCACCAACGTTACCTTCCTGTAAAGAAACAGAAACATCTGGACTTTCCTTGCCGCGCACAAAAAAACACGGTGACACCGTGTTCTTGTTTGATTGTTTGGCGGAAAGTATCAAAATGTGGTCTTTTATCAAAGACTCATTTACCCAAGCACGCTCACTGCTAGCTTATTTCGCGTCTCGGACAAGCTTGGAAAGCCGTGACTTGTGTCTTGCCGCTTTGTTTGGGTGGATTAAATTCGTCGCACCCGCTTTATCAAGCTTGATCACTGCACTGCGCAGCTCTTCCTCAGCTTTTGGAATGTCACCAGCTTCAACGGCGAGTCTCACCTTCTTGATTTGGGTTCGAACCGCGCTTCGATTGGATTTATTCCTAAGTCGTCGGGTCTCATTTTGCCGAAGTCGTTTTTTTGCACTTTCTGAGTTGGGCATCGATGTAAATTTGCCTTGATTTACTTGTTGAGGGGAATCTAATAGTATGTCAAATTCGGTCAAGCCTGTCGAGGGTTGAGACGGATTCCAACGGCGGAACCCGGAAAAAACAAGTGAATTTGGCGATAGTCGATCAATGAGTGGCCAAACTAACGATTCTATTGGAAAAGTTTACCTGGTAGGCGCAGGACCGGGCGACCCCAACATGCTCACTCTCCGCGGCAAAGAATGCCTGGAACGAGCTGATATTGTGCTTCACGACTACCTCGCTAATCCAGTTTTGCTCAACCATGCCAAAAAAGCCGATTGCATTTGCTTGGGGAAGCATGGTACGGGTCGGTTAATTTCCCAAGAGGAAATCAACCGGCAAATTGTCGAATTCGCAAAATCGGGAAAGTCCGTGGTGCGGCTTAAAGGCGGCGACCCTGCGATTTTTGCGCGTTCCCACGAAGAACTGCAAGCGATCATCCAGCACCAGATCCCGTTTGAGATTGTTCCGGGAATCACAGCAGCACTTGCAGTGACCAGTTCTGTGGGTGTTCCCCTGACCCACCGCGACGTGTCGTCCGCAGTGGCATTGGTTACGGGGCAGGGAAAAGAGGGTGGACCTCCAGAGAACATTGACTACCGTTCACTCGCCAAATTTCCTGGAACCCTTGTTTTCTACATGGGGACCACAACCGTTTCCTTCTGGTCCCAGGAATTGATCAATGCGGGAATGAATCCCCAAACTCCCGTGGTTGCTGTTCGTCATTGCAGCTTGCCAACGCAATCCTCGTTTCAATGTTTTTTGAGTAATATTGCCGATCGTTCGAACCAAGAACCAACCCTCCGCCCCCCAGTGTTATTCATTGTTGGGCAAACAGCTGAACAATTTGGCAAACACAACTGGTTTGAGTCCCGACCTTTATTTGGTCGTTCCATTTTGATTACACGACCGAGGCATCAGGCCGACGAGTTGGCCTGTCGATTTCAGGATCTCGGAGCTGAGGTCTTGTTCCAACCCGCAATCCAGATCAACGGTCATCCGCAGCAGGATGAAATCCTGCGGGCGATTGGCAAACTCCCTGGATACGATTGGGTCATCTTTTCAAGTACAAACGGTGTCGATTATTTTATGCAAGAGCTCATGGCAGCCGGTGACTTGCGAGCATTGTCAAATTGTAAAATCGCCGCAGTCGGTCTAACCACCGCCAATCGCTTGTTGAATTACCACCTGAAAGCCGATCTTGTCCCAGCGACGTTTGACGCTGAATCACTCGCTACCGAGCTCAATTTCCAGGTCACCGGGCGCAATGTTTTATTGGTCCGCGGCAACCGCGGACGTGATATCCTCAACACCTCTCTCTCCAAAACCGCAAACTCCGTTGACCAATTGATTTGTTATCAAAGCATTGACGTCCAACAGGCCGATCAACAAATCAAGCAGCGTCTATCCAATCATCAAATCGACTATGTGACGGTCACGAGCTCTGCAATTGCCAATTCTTTGGTCAACCTGCTAGGTGACCAACTCCACAAAACCAAGCTGGTCAGCATCAGCCCAATTACCTCAGAAACGTTAAGGGAATCAGGATTTGAACCGGCAGTGGAGGCAAAGGTCTACACCATGGAAGGCGTAGTTGACGCGGTCCTCGAGTCAACCAGCTGCCGCTGAAGCCTCGAAAACCTCTAGCGCGTCTGCCGCGGCTTCCCGTGATAGGGAAACACACTGTCCCAGCGAAAATCAAGATTCCTAAGTGCTTCATCGATTTTCGTTGCGTGCCATCGGTCATTTTCGGGGTAAATGAGCTGCAGCGACTCTAACTGATGCAGTGCATCTTCGACTTCGAAATCTATCTCCAGCTCGGTTGTGCCTTGCAAATGAGACTCCGCAATTCCATCCAGCTCCGCTGATGAAAGACCATTCGTTTGGCCAAACCGCCACAGAATGTAATAGGCAAACATCATCTCCCTCAGATCCTGTGATTCTGCCTCACTCAACACCCGCAACACAACGCCTGAGTTATTGTCGAGATTTTGAAAGTATAAATGCCGAGTCAGGTTCAGCAGATGCTTGTCTTTGGTTTGAATGTAACTGTAGATGCCTTTGGCGACATACAAGCCAACGCCAATTAACAAACCGGTGAATTGCAACGTGCTGAAAATTGTTGCGAAAACAGTAATCAGCATCAAAAAACGAAATAGCTTGAACAGGTTGACAGCCACTCCCGACAATGTTGGCAAAATAATTTTACCCTGGTCAACCAAGCTCATCTTGATTTGGGTCCCTGGTAACAAAGCATGCATGTCGGTGTGGGGAATGCTTTTGAAGCTTTTTATGTAAACCACATCGGTCGCTTGGTCCTCTGATAAAAGCTTGTGCTCCCGAAGACGAAACGCGATAACCAGTCTTTGATAAACGTCTACTTGAAATTTTTCTTTCCTGAAAAATTTCCACCACGTCCGCTTGGTCCAGGTCTCAACTCGATTGCCGCGGGCATAAATGTTCAGGTCCTCAAAAAGGTCTAAATTGACCTTGAGTCGGATTCCCAAAACACTGGCATTTTCGACCGCCAACTCAAGTTCGTCCTGTGAAAGTTTTCGGTAGTTCGCCCGCTCCAACAAAAATTGCAGGCGAGAAAAAACGTGCTTTGAACGCTGGTCAGGTGAATCCACCGTCAAGCCTGAAAATTTGAATTCGGAATCAGGATCTAACGGTTGATAAAGCTTTTGAATCTCTATGGATTGCCCGTGGTACTGATAATGAACCCAAGCTTCTAACACCTGAAAGAATTCCCGCAATTGAATTTGTTCAGATTCGGAACAACTGCTGATCTCGGGAAGCAAGTTGAACAATTCAGCTCGGCCCAAGGGAATGAAGTGCTCCCGATCAAGTAATTCGGGCGTTGAGGGTTCGGTGGCGATGGGATCGGGTACTTTCTGATCCATGACCTTAGCCTTGGAGATCTGGGCAGGGCTTAGCTTGAGACCAATAACTAGCTTGAGACCAATAACACTGGGCAGGGCTCGACGCCCACCCAAAAAGACGTGATTCGTCGCCCAGCCAATTCAAGGAACATTGCTTGAGCCAACATGTTTGAATTGGCTGGCCTGTTCGAATGCCCGTTTTAATCCGCCTGCTGGTTTTCTGCAATCCGCAGCTCTGAAAGGAAGATTGTCAGGCAATTCACAAGCTTGCATCTCCGTGCAAGCTTTCCTAGAGAATCAGATGGACTGAATTGGCTCCCGGAGGGGCAAGCCCCCGCTCCAGAGGCGTCGAGCGGATTCGAACCGCTGTACACGGATTTGCAATCCGATGCCTAACCACTCGGCCACGACGCCTAAATCAACCGTCGAAATTAAGGGAATCCAATGTCACGGTCAAGTAGATCAGACAACCTGAACCGCATGAAGCCCCATTTCAATAGGATTACTTTTATCGTCGGCAATGCCGAAAATCCACTTTATCGTAATTTTAAGAATTATCGGCACGTTTGGACGCCGCCAAACCCACTTACCGGCATTCTCTGTTCAGACCCAACGACTTTCGTCTTTGCTAACCCTTTGTTGATCGCAAACACCCTCCGTTTATTTGACAAACCGATGGAAAGTCTCATGCTTGGACGGTGCCTTGAAACTCACTGGATGTATAGTCCAAACAGCTTGAAACCGACGCTCCTTTGCGGATAGTTTCAGGATTCGTTGCTCAAAAACCAATCAAGGGGATCAAATGCCTGGAAAAACAATTCCGAACTTGAAGCCAAATATTGAGCAAGTCGCCGCTGAGAATTGTTGCACCGATCAAATTATGGTCTCTATTTTCGATTGTGTTGCGGGTGACCCGGCCAAGTCGATAGAACAACGTTCGGACCACTACGAAATTATCCGGTTTTCAAATTCACTCCTTGAGAACGAATTCATTTTTGGATCCCCGCGGAACGAGATCCTAGAAACTGTAAATCAGAAAATTTCATCAAAATCGGCAAAAACCAAAATGCCGTAACGGGAATCTTTCAAGTCATCCAAAACCACTCCTTCGCCTTAATGGCGTCCTGCCAAATCGAAGCGACCAATCCCCGTTTTAACAGTTAATTCTTGGTAACGAATTGTTGTCAGAAAGGAATTTGCATTTATACTGAAAAGGTCTTCCAACCCCCTCTTCAACGCCTCCTCGTCTTTAGCTTTTGGAGCTATTTGTGCCGAATCACCCCGAACACCCGGATTGGGAGATCTCTGACCAAAACAATCCCCAGCAAAATAGTTTTGATTTCTTGGGAATGGTCTACCGGCGGTTTTGGATGATTTTTTTATGCCTGGTGTTTGCGACCGGGGGAGGAGTCTTTTGGTACTGGAAAAGCCCGGTCAAGTATTCGTCGGTTGCCCGGACCCACATCTATTTCCAGAAACCCGAAATTTCAATTATTGGCAACGAAGGTTTCTCGACAACTAGCCCGATCCAAAGTCACCACGAGCTGTTTAAAAGTGAATCCGTTCTGTATAAGACTGCAGAGGAAATCCTGAAAATCATCCGTGAAGGAACAGCTGCTAACTCACAGGCGACCAGCACTGCCAACAAACAACCCCAGCAAAAAACAGAGCTGCCAGCCCTTGTCAACGCGGAAAAAGAAACGGACAACATTGCGAATAGCAACACGGATCGGGTCTTTGCAGAGCTTCATGGCCAGTCTCGCAAACAAATTCTTTCACACCTGTTGCGGTCGATCGAAGTCACCATGGATCGAAATGACCAGAACATCTTTCAGGTCTCCTATTCAGGAGCCAATCAAAAAGACTGTCACGTCATCCTTGGGATTGTGATCAACAAATACGAGCAACATCTGACTAACAAATATGAAAATGAAGGCAAAGAGATCTTAGACAAGATCCAGCAGGCCCAGCGGCGAATCGCCACTGAATTAGGACAGAGCCAAAACGCCCTCGATCAATGGCGGACTGAAGTGCGGGCCGTGGAGCTCGAAAAATTCCAACAGGGATTTTCAATTTCCGACCTCGGTCAAAAGACCAATCGATACCGTGTAGAAGCTCAGCAACTGTATGTCGATATCGCTAAACTGGAAAAACAGAAAGAAACATTTTCTAACGACGAAAAATGGATCAAAGAGGCCATCGACAGCAAGATGAGCAAACAAGCGATCCTCACCCATATCAACAAATTCAGTGAATGGCTCCAAATTGAACAGCGCAAAAGCAACACAGTGTCTGATCTTAAAAGCGAAAATCCGGTCATCCTGCAATTCGAAGAACCCGAGCCAACACCTGAATTAATCGAGGCAAGGTTCAAGATTGAAGGCAAAAAAGGTGCGATTGAAGAATTAAAAGACAAGGGGTTCGGTGAAAACTACCCGGGGCTTCGCTCGTTAACCCGGGAGCTGAAGCAGCTGGAATCGCAACTGAAATTCTTGGAGAATTTCCACACCAAACGCATTGAAAAGGCCAAAACCAAATTTGAAGAAATGAAAAAACAGGCCACTCAACTCGTTGCCACCGATCGCAGTGAATTACCCAAAATTTTGAGCGAAATTGATCTGATAGGCCTTCACAAAGCCTATTTGGAGCAAAAATTGATCCGACTGGACGTCGACTTGGCCGAGCTGAAAACCCAGCATGCCAACAAACTGGCACAGGCAAAGATTGTCGACCAACTTCTTCAAGAAGAGCAGGATCTTGAAAAAGAAATTTCGATGCAAGAATCCCTGAACAACACCGTTTTACAGAAAATTCGCGAAATTGATCTGGAAAAAAACAATGGTGGCTACATTCTCGATATCCTGAACAGCCCTAGCTATGCAAAGCAGACCGAACCGAGCATTCTGAAAACTTTTGCGATCACAACTTTCCTGGGATTGGTGATTGGAATCGCGTTCGCGTACCTTGTCGAAATTGCCGATAAGACGTTTCGCAGCCCTGCTGAAATCGCTCAACAACTCGGGATGCGCGTGATTGGTCATGTGCCCGTGTTATCCACCAAGAAAGTCGACAACAAGAACTCAAAACTCGATGAATCGCTGATCGCAGCTCACCTGCCGAAATCACAGCAGTCAGAGGCTTTCCGGGCAATCCGCACCGCCCTGTTTTTCAACGCCCAAGGAAAAACCAATCAAATCATCCAAATCACCAGCCCTACTCCAGGTGATGGGAAATCAACACTGGCTGCTAACCTATCCATTTCATTGGCTCAATCTGGAAAACGTGTTTTGATTATCGATGCCGACCTGCGTCGGCCCACAGTTGATTACCTTTTTGGGGTCGATTCAAAAAACGGATTTGCGGCAGTTCTCAGCGGCAACGCAGAAATCAACGATGCCATACTGGACAGTGAAGTTGACGGTCTCTCGGTCATGCCGGCTGGATCGCGACCCTCCAATCCCGCGGAACTGCTGACCTCTTCTAACCTCTATGACCTCTGCGAAACGCTACGAGAAAAATTTGACTTCATCATCGTCGATTCTCCACCAATGCTGGCCGTTACGGATCCGACCGCAGTCGCTGCCCGCGCGGACGGCGTCCTCCTTGCTCTGCGAATCAAGAAAAATGTCAAGCTCAGCGCAAGTCGAACCAAAGAAGTTCTCGACTCGGTTAATGCCAATATCTTGGGAATCGTGGTCAACGGTGCTGCCATGGTCCAGGGCAACTACAGCAATGCTGCTGCCTACGGCTATGGGTACGGCGGCTATGGATACGGGAGTAATTACTACAGCTACGGTTACGATTACGGTGAATCGTCGTATTATTACGATGAGGAAACCCGTCCGACTGCCGCAAAGCAGTCATAGGTTTGCAGACACTGTTACACAACCGGGGCAGGTCCACGGTGCCATCGAATGTCGACCTGTCTTTCTTTCACTGGGGTTCTTGATGGCGCTACAACAGCAGAAGTAACAGGAAATTCGCAAACTAATTCTTTTTACTCCTTATTCGGAGTGGGTTGGATTTCCTATAATTGGTAGACGCATTTCTCATCCAGGAAACCAGATGGACGCTCCAAAATTCTCTAGCATCCCCAAAGCTGTCGAAGCCATAGCAAGGGGCGAAGTAGTCATCGTGGTTGACGACGAAAGCCGTGAAAATGAAGGTGATTTTGTTTGCGCGGCTGAACTGGCCACTTCCGCCACGATTAATTTCATCATGAGTGGTCGCGGTGATTTTTGCATGCCAGTTTTGCCAGAAGTTTGTCAACGGCTCAATTTGAAACCAATTGCCGAGAGCAACAACACCTCTCTGCAAACTGCCTTTGTTACCCCACTCGACCACGTTTCTGCCAAAACAGGAATTACTGCCGAGGAGCGGGCAAAATGTGTCCGGGAAATTGTCAATCCCAACACCACGCCCGATGATTTTGTTCGACCGGGACACGTTCACATCTTGACCGCAAAAGAAGGCGGTGTATTGAGACGGGCAGGACACACCGAAGCTGCGGTGGACCTTGCTCGCATGGCTGGCCTAGCGCCCGCAGGTGTTATTTGTGAAGTCCTAGATGAATCTGGTGACCGAGCAACACGGGACCAGCTGTTTAAAATTGCTGAAAAAAACAACATCGAGATCATTACAATTGAAGAACTGATTGCCTATCGACGGGTCAGCGAAAAATTAGTTTCTCCAGCAACGCATGCAGAACTTCCTACAAAATATGGCAATTTCCGAGTCGTTGTCTACAACGTCCAGTATGAAACCCAAAGCCCGATTGCATTAGTCATGGGGGACCTGGGTTCCAACAACCAGCCTCCCTTGGTCCGCATGCATTCATCCTGCTTTACCGGCGACCTAGTGGATTCCCTGCGCTGTGATTGTGGTGACCAGTTCCACTTGGCCCTAAAAATGATTGGGCGTGAAAAATCTGGCGTACTAGTCTACCTGCCTCAGGAAGGAAGAGGCATTGGTCTCACAGAAAAAATTAAGGCCTATGCTCTTCAAGACCAAGGGATGGATACGGTCGAAGCCAACCATGCCCTGGGATTCAAGGCAGACATGAGAGACTATGGAATCGGGATTCAGATTCTTAAAGATCTGGGATTAACCGATATCCGATTACTGACCAACAACCCCAAGAAATCGGCGGCGTTTAACCTGCGAGGCTTTAACCTCAACGTTGTTGACCAGGTCCCAATTTTGCCACCGCCAAACAAATACAACGCCGATTATCTCGCGACCAAGCGAGACAAGATGGGGCACATCATTCCAAAAGAGGATACCGGTGCGGATTCCAGTTAAATGAATCATCAGCTGGCAAATTGCTGAGGCCATAAAACCATTTCCGCACCTGCCCCGCAATTGGAACATTGAAACAGAATGCCTAAATTCTGCCTCGAACCGGGGTTGGGATGCGTACACTATGCCCTCTGATTCTAGGGCTTTCTGAAATCGGGATTCCGAGTTTTTGGAACCGGAGCAACCGTCTCCTGCCTCCATGATTTGAGCTTTTGGTAAAGCTCATCTCTTTGGGAAGGATGAGATGTCGCCAGGTTCTTGGATTCACGGAGATCGTTTTTCAAATTGTAGAGTTCCAAACCACCGTCTTCAAAAAACTCAATTAACTTCCAGTCTCCTGATCGAATTGCACCAGCCGGCCGGGTTCGAAATAGCTTGTCTTGGTTACGAGAGCCTGGAAACCGACCTTGAAGGTAGGCCGGAAAATGCCAGTAAACGGCATCTCGCTTCAAAGCTGTCCCCCCCTTCATCAAAGGCAAAATACTCTCACCATCTAAAACCTGATTCGCTGGCAATACCCCTCCAGATATTTTTGCAAGTGTCGGGTACAAGTCCGTTCCAATCACAGGTGTTTGGCAAACCGAATTCGACTTAATGGACTTTGGCCACCGCATTGCCAGCGGCACTCGAATACCACCTTCGTACAACATCCCTTTCGATCCCCGCAGCGGTGTATTATCGGTGGCCCCGCCATACCCACCATTATCCGAGTAAAGAATGATCAGGGTATCATCAAGTGCATTTGACTGTTGAAGGACCTCAAAGATCCTGCCAATCCCCAAGTCAACACTTTCAATCATGGCTGCGTATTTCGGGTTTTTTTGCCCGTCGACGACAGCCTTGCTACTGAATTTTCGAGTGATTGCCTTCTTCGCTTGGATCGGGGTATGGACTGCGTAGTGCGATAAACAAACAAAAAAAGGTTTGGGCTGATCAGCCTCGAGTTGTTTGGTGATAAACCCGATCGCTTCAGTCGTCAGGCGATCTGTTAAGTATTCCCCTGGGGGGCCATCTTTCAAGTAAGGGTTTTGGTACGGGCTAAAGTAGCCTTTGGGGTGCCCCCAAGCCAAACCGCCGAAATTCACATCAAATCCCTGCCCCATTGGGCCGGTTCCCGCTTTTTCTCCCAAATGCCATTTGCCCAAGAAACAAGTCGCGTACCCCGCGCCCCGAATTGTCTCCGGGAGCGTTTGAACAGAAGCCGGTAAAATTGTCTGGTTGCCAACAGGAACCAGTCTTCGGTGGATCGATTTACCGCGGTCCGAATTGCCAACCGTGTAAATCCCGTGACGGGATGAATACTGGCCACTCATCAAGCAAGCTCTTGACGGCGCACAGTTGGGTGCATTTGCATACGCATTGACAAAATTCATTCCTTCATCGGCGATCCGATCCATGTTGGGTGTTTCATAAAACTGGCTACCGTTAAACCCGGTATCCCGCCAACCAAAATCATCAAGGTAAATCAGGAGAATATTGGGGCGATCCGCAGCGTTACAGCTCTGGTCCGTCAAAACAAAATGGAACAATAACAAAAAAACGAAAACCGGCAGGACCGTGAGTCGAGTCATAAATTCAAACCAGAAAGAATTGGATGAAGTGGTGAATTAGGCATCCCCATCAGGATAGTCTGCACGAGCCGTTATGCAACTTGAAGGACGGGACGTACGGCACTGCGAGGCTCGCGCGGAACTCCGGGAATTCAAAAGCCGCTTAAAGCCTGTCCCGTGAGAGCCAGCCCTCCTCACAGACCCCCTATTTGGTCTATTTTTTTCAGATTTTTGTTGCCGGCAAACCACAAGCCCGGGAATATTATCAGCTTGACCGGTCATCGCAGGAAGCCCTACGCGGCTTCGCATTGGCGACTGAAATCTGTTACCATTCAGGGTCGCGGGGATTGAGAACACTGGCTTCCCAGGCTTCGAGTTGATTTCGCCCACCATGAGTTTGCCCGCCATGAGTTTGCGGTTTGGAATTTGGCATCCCCTGATTTTTTGAAAGATTGGAGCAATCAATGCACACATTTCGTGGTTCAGTTTATTTCATTCTGCTATGGCTGTTCGCCGTCAATCCGGTCTGGACGCAAGATGAGAGCAACCCAGAAAAACTGCCGGAAACGCCCGAGATCAAGGCCTTCCTAGATGCCCGAGCTCGCATCGACCAACTCAACAAAGAAATCGAAGAAATCTTCGCAAAGGCGCGCACCCTAACCCGTTCGGACCAGGAAGAACTCCAAAAGCTACAGAGCCTGTTTAATGAAAAATATAAAAAACAGTCCACTGAATTATCAGGTTTAAAGACAACCGGATTGAGCGCATTGAAAGCGGCCCCGACTTCCAAAACCATTGGCGAAACTCTGCTGCAGATTGCAATCGCGGATATCCAGGGGGATAAATACAGGGAAGCCTACGAATTGCTTCAAACGTTGCTCCAACAAGGCAACCCTGCCGATGGGATCAATGATGCTGCCACCATGGCCGCGTTTGCCCTAGATGATTTCACAGCGGCACTCAAGCATTTTCAAACAGCCACCGAAAACAAGGAAGTCCAAAGGCTTTCCAGCAGGTTTACCACGGAAACCCTCAAAAAGCATCTTGTTGATTGGAAGCAAGAACAGGCCATTCGAACTGCGGAAGCGACCAAGAACGATTTACCGAGGGTTAAATTAGAAACCACCGAAGGCTCGCTGGTCATCGAACTTTTTGAAAATGAAGCGCCCCAAGCGGTAGGCAATTTCGTCAACCTGGTGGAAAAGAAATATTACGACGGCTTGATTTTCCATCGGGTTCTGCCCGGCTTCATGGCCCAAGGGGGATGCCCGGATGGTCGCGGAAGCGGCGGTCCTGGATACAACATTTACTGCGAATGCCAAAACGACGGCTATCGAAAACACTTTTCCGGTACACTGTCCATGGCCCACGCGGGCAAGGACACAGGGGGATCCCAGTTTTTTTTAACCTTTCTTCCAACACCGCATTTGGACGGCAGGCATACCGCATTTGGCCGCGTCATCGAAGGGATGGATGTTTTATCAAAACTCAAACGCGTGAATCCTCAGCAACCCTCCGGAACCGCCCCCTCAAAAATCAAACAGGCAACCGTCATCCGCAAACGACAGCATCCCTACGTGCCGACGAAGGTGAAATAACCGTCACCTCTCCTAGATCACTGAAAGTCGCACTAGCGAATCGATCCGAGAATCGTTAAAAATAATCAACCGGCTGGCTCTCTGGGCCGGCTGTTTGATTTTGGATCAACCTTAATCCTCCCAAGATGCCGAAAGCCAACATGCAGCCTACCAACCGTTTTTATTCACTTGCCAGCTTGATTGTCTTGGTTTTTTCCGTGCCTTTGTTAGCTCAGGACCAACCGCCAGGACCAGACCTGAAACCGGCGGACACCCAGCAAAGCGATAAACCCAACACCAAAACTTATTTCGACCTGCTGACCGAATGGAAAGAGATCGAAGGAAAACTGAAAGCCAAAGCGGCCGAATTCGCTGTCGTCGGCCAAGCCCGAAAAAACGAAATCCGCAAAGAATACGACGGCCTTTTGGAATCTGTTACGACACTCATTCCCGAACTTCGAAAAACGGCAATTGCCGCTTACCAGGCAGCTCCCAATCAGGATGAATCCCTGGTTCGTTTGCTGGTTGGAATGCTAACAGATGATTTACAGAAAACCCGGTACGATGATTTTTTTGCGCTGGGGGACATTCTGATCCAAGGGAAAGTCGACCTTAAACACCTACAAGCCCTCTACCAATCCAAGCGGCTGGAAGCATTCGGAATCGACGACTCCATCGACGAATTGGTTGCCCGATACAGTGACGCACAAAAAAACAATTTACCCAGGGCGGTGATCAAAACTTCCTACGGCAATATTGTGATTGAGCTTTTTGAAGACGTCACGCCCAACCACGTGGCTAACTTCATCAGTCTTGCGGCCAAAAATTTCTATTCCGGATCGGAATGGCACCGAGTGGAAAAAAGCATCAATGTCGTCCAAGGCGGCATACCCGCCGATGGAAAAGAAAAACTGAACTACACGCTGGCCGGCGAGTGGGATCAGCCGGGTCGAAGATTACATTTCAGTGGGCATGTGGGTGCAGCAAGAACATCCGATCCGAATTCCGCAACTTCCCAGTTCTATATTTTGACTGGTCGTTCACCTGGGCTAGATGCTCCAGGCAATAGTTATACCATTTTCGGTCGGGTGATCTCCGGAATGGAATGTGTTCACCAAATCAAGCTCGGTGACAAGATGCTTTCTGTCGAGATTCTCCGAAAACGGGACCACCCCTACAAGCCAACACCGTATTCGCCGAACCAGGCAAAACCTGATCCCAAGCCAAAAACCAAAGAATCAACCACCTCAAAAGCTGCTCCGAACGACAAAGACAAAGGCCCTGATTAAAAAATAGGAATACCAAATCAACCGCTTACAATTACAATGAGTGCTTTAGGTTTTATTCATCCACCACGTTGCCCATGCTCAAACGGATTATTCTAACGCTGAGAATTGGCTTCACGAGCTTGTTGTTGCACAAGCTTCGCACGTTCCTGGCGATGCTGGGAATTATGATTGGAATCACAGCCGTCATCTGGCTGGT
>JAZABE010000959.1:0-1019 GCA_036137535.1 Planctomycetota bacterium
AGGCCATGACCTGGCAGGAATAATGATGATCCCCTTGGCCGCCGGCCTTTTTGCTCTCACGCTGCTCTATCTGGATAAATTATTTCCCGTTGTCTCGAGCTTTGACGCTCGTTCGATGATGCAAAACCAGAGTGCTGTCCGTACACCCAGTTCTTCCAACTAATTGGCAACCATGAATAAACAGAGCTTAAATCAAACGCCCGGTACTCAGCCGAACTTCCAGATCTTGGCAAAACTCGTTTTGCGAAAATGGACCGTCTTGGCAGTCAGCTGCGGCCTCGTTTTGGCGGGCCTCGCTGCTGCCGTTACCATCTGGGTATGGGAACCTTCCTATGACGCCAAACAGTTTGTGCAGATTCGACAAAACCGGGAATTCATCGCTCTGGAGGAAAACACCAGCAAGAAGATGGATCCCAAGCGTTACCTGGCCCCGGTCATCAGTGAACCATTACTACGGGGTTTACTCACAGAACAAAAGATTATCGAACGACGCCCCACCCTCGAGGTAGAAAAACTGCAGAAGATGGTCCGATACGAGCCGATCGGTGGCGAACTTTACGCGATTATATGCCGCGACCAAGATCCGGCACTGGCCGCTGTCATTGCCGAATTGGCAACCAGTGAATTGATTCAAGGTATCAATGAGGATCGCCAAAACAGCTTGGAAAAACTAAGGCAGAAAATTGACCAGAAGATCCTGCAGGCCCAATCGGACGTCAACAATTTAAGTAACAAAATGCGGGACCTGAATGAGCGACGCATGTTAGCCGAACCGGGCGACCCGACCCGAGCCGATCCTCAAGGCCTGATTCGCTTGAACCGGGAGACGGAACTGGACTCCTCTCAGGATGAAATGCAAAAATTGCAAATCAAACTCGTGCAAACAAAGCTGGCACTTGAGCAGACCGAGGAACAATTCGACGAAGTGATGATAACACCCATCGTCAATGCATCGCCGATTCTGTCAGCAATCGATGAACAGATACGGAACTTGAAGGAGCAGAGAGCCAATGTGATCC
>JAZABE010000960.1:0-1128 GCA_036137535.1 Planctomycetota bacterium
GAGGCTCTATCCCGGGACCCCACCCCTTTGGAATCGGAACGGCTCGTTGCCATTCTGAATGGGGAAACAGATGCTGACGAAAGGCGTTATGTCTTGGAGGATTTATATTGGTCTCTGTTGACATCTAAAGAATTTATCTTCAATCACTAAGGGGAGGACAGCAAGATGGCGAGAATAACCTTTGCCTTGTTGATGGTTGTAGTTTCCAGTTCCCTTCACGGGCAGACAGAATCGAACTCATCCGGCCCGGAATTCAATACGAAGGTTGCACCTATTCTAACGAAGTACTGCGTTGCTTGTCATAACGCAGATGATGCGGAAGGTGACCTTAATCTGGAAACCTTTAATGCTTTGATGCAAGGTGGTAAAGGGGGCGCTGTGCTCCTGCCAGGGCGTGCTGATTTGAGTCGGTTGTTGAGGGTCGTCACTGGTGAAGCGAAACCAAAAATGCCTCCGGAAGGTCACGAAGCTCCGACCGTTGGTGAATTGGAAATGTTACAAACCTGGATTGCCGCTGGTGCTCGCGGACCGGACGGTGCGACTCCGGAACCTAAGCTCATTACCCCCAAGATTAAGTTGCTCGGGAAGGCTCGCGATCCCATAAACTCTGTGGCGGTGAGTCCGGATGGCACATTGCTGGCGATTGCACAGTACGGCCGTGTCGAGGTCAAGCGGCTTAAAGATGGAGAGCGAGTTGCATTACTCGATGGATTGACCGGGGTCGTGAACGACGTTGCGTTCAGTGGAGATGGCGATCTTTTGGTTGCCGGAGCCGGGGAAGCTGGCTTGTTTGGACAGATCGCGTTGTTCAAAACCGCCGATTGGTCACTCGTGCGAAAAAATCGGGGGCATCGGGATAGCATTTATGCAGCAAAAATTTCTCCCGACAAATCAGTATTGGCCTCCGTTGGTTATGACAAGCGGTTGGTGATTTGGAATAACACAGATGGTTCGCAACTCTTTGAACTTGAAGGGCACAATGGAGCTGTTTATGACATCGCATTTCACCCTAATGGAAAAATGGTGGCGACTGTCAGCGGTGATCGAACGGTGAAGTTGTGGGATCTGGAAACCGGCAAACGCCTCGAAACGCTGAAGGAATCTCAAAAAGAACTTTATTGTGTCGCC
>JAZABE010000961.1:0-6085 GCA_036137535.1 Planctomycetota bacterium
TAAATAATTCGCCGCTCCCAATATTGACTTGGTCGTAAAAATTTTTCTTTACTTCTTTTACAAAATCCCCACGACTCGGGCCCACATACCTTTGCTTGACCGTCCGACCATGGAGAGTTACCCCTGCAACTCCCAAGTCAAACGCTCCTTCGAGGATGGCATAAAACTGCCGACGACTTTCAGCAGAGTCATCAATTCCTCGCCGCATTTTCATGGTCACTGGTATTTCTGCTGGTACCGTTTCCCGGGTTCGTTTGACAATTTCCAACGCGACTTTTGGCTGACCTAAATGAAATCCACCGCGACACTTTCCTAAAACTTTTTTGACCGGACAGCCGAAATTAATATCAATAATATCAAATCCAGCCTTCACCAACCGCTGAGCCCCGGCAGAAAACTGTTCAGGCTCCGAACCCATCAACTGACCTCCAACCGGGTGCTCATCGGCTGAAATGTGTAAAAAATGGCTAGTGCGTTTTCGCTCTTTCAATTCAACCAAAAATTTATCCAGCATGACCTCGCAAATGGTATAGCTCGCTCCGTGTCTTTTGGCGATCACTCGCATTGGCCAATCACTGTATCCCGAAAGTGCAGCTTGCACGATGGGAGAACCAATGTTGACATTTCCAATGCTAAGATCTTTAAGAGACATTTTTTTCACGTGACCAGAACAAAGCGAAATCCCCCCACAGCGTTTGCCATTTGCATCCAGGAAATTTCGCTATCATTTTTGAAGCTAAACTATGTATTCTACCGAACTCGATTCTGTAGAAAATTGGGAAACCTGACCTGCACAAGCCCAATCAGGAGCAGGTCGACAAAAACGGTCTCAAACAAGTGGATTGCATCTGGAAAATCCCGTTATACTTAGTTTACCCAAATCACTTTAAGGGTGACCAGAATTATGAATTCTATCAACCAGTCTCGCAGAACGACTCTGAAAGGGCTCTCGTTGGGAGCGGGTTCCATACTGCTTGCGCCGATGGTCCAGCGTGTTATAGCCAACGCCGAGGGACTACCGCGTCCACCCCGGTTTGTATTTGTTTTGCAAAGCAATGGATTTGATGCGATCCAAGCTTGCCCGGAAAGCATTCCTTTCCAAGAATATTCTGACCGTGCAACATTCGAATCCATTGACTTAACCCGGCACAAATTACCCAAGGGTTTGGCACCACTCGAACCTTTAAAGAGTAAAACGACCATTGTGCAAGGGCTTTCCGGCCGTTGCACTGGAGGTGGGCACTCCACTTGGGGCGGTTCTCTCGGCCAATACCGCATCTCAGGCGCGAACAAATCACCCCAAGGGATTACGATCGATTACCAGCTTGGACAGGCAATCCCAGGAATCCTCCCCTGGGTGGGAGTCGGAATGGCTTCGGGGCCGCGCGATGCCTTGATGGATATCACAGCACGCAGAGCCCATAAAACAATGCCTATCATCCTCAACCCGGAAAAAGCCTACAACAGTTTTTTCAGCGTGGCCGCCGGAGGCGAACGGGAAAAGAATTTCCACCTGAAACGCAACCTGCTCGATTACATGGTTGACGACGTCAAAAAAACACGTCAAGCGTTAGGCTCTTTAGGTGGTGAAGAGCTTGATGCCTACCTGGGTGCTTATGACCAACTTGCCAAACGACAATACCAACTACTGGCTAACCGGGACACACTGAAACAATCTGCGCCGAGGCTGGACAACCGTTTCACCTCGCCGATCGCGACCCGGCGATTGGAAGCACAGTTTGAGTTAGCCTCATCAGCTCTGATTGGGGGACTTAGCAATGTGGCCACAATCACTTGCGCGGCGACCGAAATCAATGCCCAACCCTACCTGGGAATCGGTGTCGAACTTAGCAACCACGGGTTCGGGCATATGGGCGGCAATCAACGCAATTCCAAGGGCGTACCCTACTACGAAAAAACACGCGGTTGGCTATTTGGCTTAATCGCCAAGATGGCCAAACGTCTCGAATCCATTCCCGAAGGGAATGGTACGATGCTGGACAATACAGTAATCGTTTACATGAGCGATGCCCCGGACACTCACCATTCAACCGGTTACGAATGGCCGTTGGTCATCGTCGGAAAACTAAGTGGCAAAATGAATCTAGGTGGTCGCTATATCAATTTCCCCGGCTATGGAAAATCAGGCCACCACACAGTCGGAGCGTTCTACGCTACCCTGCTAAATTGTGTTGGCCAACAACAGCAAACTTTTGGCTATTTAGATACCGATCTAGACACCAAGGACATGCAAACTGGACCGCTGACTGAACTCATGCTGTAACCGAGTAACCGTCGGATGTTAAGGTAAGACGTTAATGAAAAACCTACTTGCTTGTCTCGTGTTTAGTTTGACCTTCAGTTCAACTCTGGCACCCTTGTTGCCCGCCGAATGGCCCGAACATCGAAGGGCCCTTCTGGTAGACGCCAGTAACACCAAGGCATACAAATCAACGATCAAGGATCTTCACCGGGCATTGGTGGCAAAAGGATTTGTTGTCACTATTATTGGAAATGCACCTCAAACCGATGGCGTGACTTACGAAAAATGGATCCGGAGCCTCCCGACACTGGGAATCAACTTGTTCTATTATTGTGGTCGTCTGGAAACGGAAATAAGCCCTAACGGGAAGCAAGTCTGCTACTCGATGAAGATTGGCGGTTACAAGGAAATCCCACCCACCCGCGACCCCAGCGTGGGTCGCAGACAAACCGAAGATAAGCCGTGGCTGAGTCTTGATCGACTATCTCAAAAACTGGACCGAAATGTGTCGCGTGAGAATATGGTCGTGGTCGATTGCTTGGGTTTTGATGATTTGGCCAAAACGAAACTATCACGGGTCGATCTGCATGGAGGTGCATCCCGTTTGGCCGGCAGTGAAATTTTCAGTTCTTTTTATCCGGGCAAATCCGCTTTTCACCCCAGTAAAGACGAGCCTAAGCTCGGCCCAAAATTGGCCGAGGTTTTGATCGCCAACCTCAAGAAAGAAGGGCCATTGACTCCACGGATCAAGGATTTGGCATACACCGTGACCCCCCGATCGGGTCGTTTTTTTGAACTCAAACACAATGGGGCCCAGGTATGCTCACCTCCCGAGTTTATTCGCGAAGGACGGTTCGCCGGTGATCAATGGGTAGATCAAAATGGAATTTGCTTCGTCTGGTGCCCCGGCACCACCTTTAAGATGGGCGATGCGGCTTTCGAAGATGCACAACCAGTGGAAGTGACCATTTCCAAGGGATACTGGATCGGCAAATACGAGGTACTGGGAACCCAAAGTAGCTTGTTCCATAGTGGAGGAAAATCGATTGGCAAGGGGCCATTAGCCAGGGTGAACGACCCCAAATTTAACCGGCGTCGCTACCAGCACTTTCTTCCGGCGGGAATCGGTAGTGTCAACTCAGTGACTGAACAACTCGTGAAATGGGAAGATTATCTGGAAAAGACCGGTTTCGACTACCAGGGCTGGACCTACGATTACCCGACTGAGGCTGAATGGGAATTGGCCGCGCGGGCAGGCAGGCGATCCGGGTATCCCGATACCATCCAAAATCTTGGTCAATACGGCAATTTCGCTGATCAATGCTTATACAAGGACCGTGATCCCGTCCACTACATCTATGCCAACCGTGAAGCGAATGACGGTTACGGTCGCGCGTTGGCACCAGTGGGACACTATCAACCCAATGCCTGGGGAATCCACGACATGCACGGTAACCTCGCCGAGTTATGCAGTACACTCTATACCGAACAGCTAATTCCCGGTGTCGATCCCAACGACCAATCCAGCGTCAAAGATTCGAAAGGTGTTTGGCGCAACCGAATCTCACGTGGAGGCTCCTGGTGCAGTCCTCCCGCTTACCTCCACGTGGCTTATCGAAACGCTTTTACGGGAACGCAAACCCCCCATGCCGGACTGAGGCTGGTGCTGCGGCAGGGGCCGCGCGTGACGCGTTCGCAAACAGAAATCTCACAATCGCAACAAGCCGAGCTGAATGCCCTTCAAAAGGAGAAAAAATGACCCCCTTCATTCTCCTGAAAATGTTGCTGGTCTTTATTTTTTCCACCGGAATCCTGTTGGCGGATGATCAGGTGTTTACCCGGAAAATCCAACCATTCTTGAAAAACTATTGCCTTTCTTGCCACGGAGCCAAAACACCGAAGGGGGACATTCGTCTTGATCAGCTCACAGGGGACATGGGTGATCACCAGGAAGCAAAGCTTTGGGCCCGTATACTGGAAACGATGGAATTTGGAGAAATGCCCTCCGATAACGCCCCAAAATTCCCGACCCGTGCCGAGGTGCGGGAACTCCAACAATGGATCAACCGCTCGTTGGAGCAGCAGGGACTGGCCATTGAAAACAAACGGAGCCTAGAAGGCTACGGCAACCTTGTACCCCACGACCTGCTGTTTTCTCCGTCAGAAACCAAACGCACCATCGACACCGCCGCTCGACTTTGGCGGATCTCGCCCAAGGCGCTTGCCAATCTCTTGCGAGGCGCGCGAATGGTCTCGAATCCTTTTGACTTGGAAAAGCCTCATGGCAATTTCCGTGATTTCAAAGGCAAGTATCAATTCAACTCGCTAATGGCAGAACAGATCACAGAACTGGCCATTGACCATTCCCACCACGAAGCAAGAAACGCTCGTAAGATGATCGTTTCAATGCGTGAAAAAGGGAGTACCCTCGATGAAGCAAACCGGGAAGCAATCAAGCGACATTACCAGCGTGTGCTGCGACGAACCCCTACAGAAACCGAAATGAATTCGTTGCTAGGACTGCTTAGCAAAGTGGACGCCGACCTGGGAGTACCACGGGGACTGCAGGCAGCGTTTGCCGCCATTATCCTGCAGCCGGAAACACTGTTTCGTTTTGAGGGAACCGGCGAATCCAATAACACGGACCTGGTGAAACTTTCCCGGCGAGAACTGGCAACCTCACTCGCCTACGCTCTCACCGACCTTCCACCAGAAGGCGAGATGTTAACTGCCTTTAAAAACGAAAGCACCCCGGCCCGGAAGATTATCCGTACCGAAGTTGAGCGATTGTTCCGTGATAATACCCGCTCCCCGGCCAGGCATCGAATGCTGCAATTCTTTCAGGAGTACTTTGATTACCAGAAAGCTGAAGACGTCTTTAAGGATCAAATCGCCGGACACAAACATTGGGCCCCAGCACTCGTTTACGATCTGAATGCCCTGGTGATGCATACACTTAAAAAAGATCACCAGGTCTTCAAGACGTTGTTGACGACCTCTGATTACCTGGTTTTCGTGAACAGTCACCGTGACCACGGCAACCCACTCGTCTACAATTTGCCCCCGGACTGGAAACCAACCTCGAAGCCGGTACGGTTCCCCAAAAACCAACGGATGGGAATCTTAACTCATCCCGCCTGGTTGGTGGCCCACTCTGGAAATTTCGATAACGATCCAATCCGGCGGGGACACTGGATTCGATACAAGCTTTTGGGAGGCAGCGTCCCGGACATTCCCATCAATGTGGATGCCAAGTTACCCGATGACAAAACGATGACCTTGAGAGAACGGATGCATGTCACACGAGCCGAGTCCTGCTACAAATGCCACAGCAAAATGAACCCCCTGGGGATGCCTTTTGAATTGTATGACCACTACGGGCGATTTCGGGTTACTGAACTGAATCAACCCGTAAATACCACCAGCCAAATTGTTAACACCGGTGTCCCGGAGATCGACGGCAACGTCAAAACTCCCTTCGAATTGATAGAGCGTTTAGCGAACTCAACTCATTGTGAACAGGTTTTTATTCGCTACGTCTTCCGATTTTTCCTAGGTCGCAATGAAACCCTTGGGGACGCCAAGACACTCCAAGAAGCTCACACAGCCTACGTCGAAAGCGGGGGTAGCATGAAGGCACTGGTGGCCGCCCTATTGTCTTCCGATTCCTTCATCTATCGAGCGGCGAGAGAACGCTAAACCGGCCGAAGCTTGCCTTGCAGTTCTTTGAGTTAAACCAACTCAACCGTCAAGAACGATTTTTCCACTCTAGGACCAATCGTGTTTACTGGAGGTGCGACTGAATCAAATGCCGAATTTTTT
>JAZABE010000962.1:0-6725 GCA_036137535.1 Planctomycetota bacterium
TGATCCAACAGTGGGCCCTGCGGCAGAAATAAACCTAGCCAATTATTTCAATGTCACCACCAAACCTCGGATGGCCTAGAAAAGAAACTTTCGATATTCTTCGCATTCAGTGGAACGCGCGATAGAATCCAGAAGTAATCCCCCGAAACAACTGACACCGGATTATCCGATGCTTAACCGGAATTTTGATGAATTTGAACTCGGCGAATTGATCGCTACCGGTACGGCTGGAAAAATTTACCATGCGGTCGACAAAACTCAAAAACGAATTGTCGCCTTAAAGATACTTCCGCAGGATGTCTCAAAAGACAACACCATTTACATTCGCTTCGAACGCGAAATGATCATCTTGGGGAAGCTAGACCACCCGAACGTCGTCAAGTACTACGGAGGAGGCCAACACGATGATTCGCTGTTTTATGCAATGGAAAAAATCGAGGGAGGAACACTTCGGCAATTCATCAACAAGCATGGCAAACTCACCTGCCAGGAAACCGTCAACTACGGAATCAGGATTTGCAGCGCGCTCCAATACCTGCACAACTACGGGATCGTACACCGTGATGTCAAGCCGGCCAACATCTTCATCACTTACGATGGGGAAATCAAACTCGGTGACTTCGGGATTGCCTTTGACAGCGGCGAGACCGAACTTACTGAATCCGGGTTAATTGTCGGCTCCTATGCCTACATGGCACCCGAGCAGATCCGGGGCGACCAACAAGCGGATGCTCGAGCTGACTTGTATGCTTTCGGGTGCGTTTTATTTGAAATGCTTGCCGGAAAGGCTCCCTTTCGGGGTGATACGTTCGCAAAAATATTCGACCAACACCTAAATACACCGGCACCCGACCTAGAGAAATTTGCACCCGGCACACCGGCCTCGGTCACTGATCTTGTCAGACAACTCATGAAAAAAGAACGCCATCAGCGACCTTTTAATGCGCGAGCCGCCCAAGGCATTCTGTCCGAACTTAAATACCGTTGGGAAGAAAACGAGACCATGTACCAAAGCGAATTAACCCGGCGCCAACAAGCATTTGATTCACAGTCTCTCCACAATCAACCCGAAGAAGTCAGCTGGCAAAAACTGGGTATTCTTTTGGCGATTACTGGGATTATTGTCGTCACAGCGTTGATGTTCACGACGCTGTGAACCGTAGAGGATTTCAGCTTACCGGATTTAGCCCTTAACGGTTTCAGGTCACTGCCCGGAACTCAACGAAACAAGTTCTGCAATGGTCGTTCGGCAGCTTCCCGAATCCGATCACCACCTTCCCCTATCGTTTCTTCAAGGTCTTCCAAGTTGGATTTTAGTTTACCATTCAAAATCTTAAAGAAGTTCTTTTTGACCTTGGGATCTTGAGTTGTTCCTTCGACATCAATAACCAAGATCTGTTGGCTGGCAATTCCAAGTACGGGGCTGATCAACGGAATCCGAAAACCATCGCGGCCCACCGCCGTGTAAAACTGCAGATCAATATTCTGCTCAAAATCCATTTCCCCATTCCCTTTAATGCTGATTGCATCGCCCAGAAACTCGAGATTGTCGAAGAAAACGTGTTCACCCTTGATTGTGAAATCAATCTTGCTTTCATTAAACAGCGTTCGATCTATCTGGTTGACTGATAAGATTTTCAGCAGACCCAACATGATTGGAACTTCTGAAATCTTGGCGTCGACCAATCTCATTTGCCCTTCGCCTCGCAGAGAATGAGTCCCGGTATTATCCCCCGTGATTCGAATTCCCCCGTAACCGTCGCCCACGATATCGCTATAACTGGGTGCCAGTTCAAAGGTAAACTCTTCAAGGTCGCCGGCATTCAGAGTTGCCTGCATTTGAAACGGCTGATTCCCGTGCAACGAAAATTGGGCATTTGCCGCCAACCGTCCTCCAAACAAAACTGCAGACAACGGCTCAGGAGTCGTCCCCGGTTTCTTGGCGGTCGCCCATAATCCAAGTAACGCCACATTGTTGTCAACATAAATTGGACTGCGAACATTTTTGAATTGCAAATCATTCCAAACCAGTGAATCGATCTCAAGTCCACCAAAGCTTTCAAATTGTTCGCCTCTGGCAACTCCCGTCACCCGAACAGCGCCATAGATATCTTCGATTTCCACACCACACACCAGGGATCCTTGATCAATGTCAGCCGTCAGATCCCAGGTCGTCTGAAGCTGATTTGAGGACGTTTCAGTTGCCGAAACTACCGGCAACGTACTTTTGAAAGCCATTTTGCCAACAACATTGGTCATCCCTGTGACTCGAAACGAATCCACCACATTACCTAAAGCTTCCGGCAATGCCGACGTGAATTCCCGATCAGGCACCAGCCGATCAAAATGGATTCTTTCCAAAGAACATTCCCAACCCAGCGAATCATATGCACCATCGCCCCTAACCGACAAAACCGATTTTCGATGCTGCCCCTTGAATGAAAAGATTTTAAACTGATTCGGTTGAAAGGACACAACCCCAGAGATGTTTTTCAGTTCATAGGGAAACCAGTTCGGGTTCACGGCAACACTGTGCTCACCGTCTTGATGGTGGACCTGAAAATCAAAATCAACCGGTTGCGCAGGAATTGCCCGAAGGTGCGACCGGACTGCCTGAAGGGTTCCGCTGGGCCGCAAATCATCCCAAAATTTAATCGCTGCTTTCGGGAGCGAGTTTTTCAATGACTCGTTAAGTTCGACGTCAAAGGAATCAATCGTCAAGTTCAAGCCATTGACTCGGTCCCATGAACCCTCAGCAAAATTCTCCGACTTCACGTTCAAGCCACGGAACCCTTGAAAGCGGGTGCCCCCTTGGGTAATCACAAACGTGCCGAAAACATTCGTAAATGGAATCGGCACCCGGTCGTACTTGAACTCCACATCCTGAACTGGAACCTGATGCTTAAATCTTTCTTCGATTTGGCCATTCGATTTCTTGACTCTTTGAAACAATCCTTGGAAGCCAAAAGACCCACGGGGGTGAAACTTCTTGGTAATTGCAGCAACCTCTGGCTTCATTTCCATTGCCACCAAGACCTTTGCGTCAATGGGGATCTGGCCTTCAAGATCAACAGACAACTCCCCAAAAGAACTCGGACCTGGATCGAAAAATTCACCTTGCATCTTAACCCGTTTGCCAGAGGCAAAAGCCTCAATGTCGATTTTGATTTTTTCCTCGTCCAGGGTGATTCGGCCAGTTGAATGGGTCAGCGGGTAGGGGAATTTATGAAACGCAAAAGAGACGTCCAACAAATCCACAACAACATCCGGGACCCAACGGCCGTTCTCAAAAGAAAGTTTTGAATTGAGTTTAATATTGCCCACGGGTGAAAATTTCTGCAAAAACTCTCGCGCCTCCGGAGGCAACCTAGAGATCAGTCTCTGGTCCAGGAATAACGGATCCACCTTGGCTAACAATTCGAAAGGACTATTGGCTGAGAGCCCCTCGGTCGTAAAATTCAAATGCATCTGCCCGAGTGAACTGTCGGCAATTACATTTTCGAAACTGATACCGGCATTATCCGCAGAAAAATTTGCAGTCAATTCAGTGATCGGGAATGGCAAGCGTGCATCAGAAATCTTCCCTTCGTTCAAATGACCGATCAGGAAAAACCGGGGAACTGCTGATCCCCCCCCTTGGCTCGACACTTCAAAATCAAAATCAACTTTTGCCTGCAAAGCCTTGAGGGCTAATGCCTCTTTTTGGATTTCCGCAGGCAAGCTCTCAAACACCTCAGGAGTGATTAACAGTTGATCGGCAGAACCCCAAACCCTCCAATCCTGGCTGTCTACAGCATAGTCCAAGGACAGCTGCACTGACTTGAACCAGTCACTGGAAATTGAGGCCGTCGCCAAGAGGCCACCTAAAGATTTACCGGGCCGAACCTCACCTTGCTTCAAACGCAGTTCAATCGGCTTTGCTCCCCGCTCCAACTGGCAACTGACAACGCAATCCCGCAAATGGATTTCTGGCGACTCAACTGCTACCGACTGATTGGGAATCTGCAAATGCCTGAAAATTCGCTCAAAATTTAACCCCTGCTCCTCGTCTTGCCTGGCATAGATCCGAATCCCATCAAGTTCAATCGATCTGGCTGCAAGTTCGCCATTGATCAATCCCCAAAGATCGACCTCACTTTGTATAAACACGGTATCAATCGAAACCAATGGCAACGTCCCTTCCACCAAACGTAGCCCCCGAAATCGTATCCCCCGGCCCCGTTTATACTCCGCTTGATCGAGTGTCACCTCAACATTGGCCTGCCCGAAAACCTGCCCAATTTTTTCCTCCACGGTCTTGCGAATCTGATCATTCAGTGTGTCTTTCAGCAAGAGTAAGGCCACAAAGACAGTCAGCGCGATAATTAAAAGAAATGAAACGAATCCACCAAACGACGCCATCCCGCGAACCCAGAAATTCCGGTTGGAAGCAGTGTCTTTGTTGTGTCGCGAAGGGGATTCCATTCCCAAGAGCCAGCAAGATCAGGGTGCGTCGGTCCGTTTACGGAAATTGTTTAAGAAAGTTTACTTTTTCCGGCAATATTTTCCAATGACAAACTCAGGCCGGCCTGCTAGCGGATTAGACGCCATCCCCAGGCTCTCGCCATCAAACTGGCTAGACTTCACCTTCTGAATGATTTTTCCCCGGAAACCCTTTCGCTAGCATTACGGCTGCAAAAATCAGCAAAGTCATCATTGGGGGCTGGCGATAACGGATCGATCCTACAAACACCATATGGAGGCCCGTAAAATAAATCGCAGGCAACAGGCAAATCCACACCGGTAAAAACTGCTTTCGTTGCTCCCAGGCACCGATCAGGGCCATCCCAATCAAAGGCAAAAAATAAAGCCCAACCAGATAGCGAATCAGCGGCGAACCCATCTCTCGGCTATTAGGCAGGGGAGTCCAGATCCTTCTGAACTTGATGGCCATCAACTCCAGAGTGCGAACTCGGTTCTGCAAAGCCCACTGGATGGCTTCCCGGGTCAAAAATTGGTTGAAAGCATATTCGAATTCATAGTTGGCTCCCCCCTCAGCTTTCCAACGCTTCAAGTATTCAGACTTCATGCGGGGAGCAAACCGCATATCGCTACTGCCATCGGCAACTGGATTCAAACCATCGTATAAACTGGCCCCGGTCTGCAGCGAAGTCAAAACAAATTTCCCCGTCACCGAGTAATTCCGAACCCACCAGGGCGCCATCACCAACAGGGTCATCAGCAGCGTCGCACCGGCTAGGACCAGCTGTTTTTTTCTTTCCGGATAAAAAAGAAGACCCAATAAAAGTGAAAAGGGTAAAAACAGGATCCAACTGGGGCGGGTCAGGCAGGCTAAACCGAAACAAAACCCGGAAACCAACCCATGGATCCGCCGACGATTGGGGCAGGGCGATTGAAAGGCCAAAATCGCAGACAGAAATTGAAGTAGCATCAAAGGAACAAATAGCATTTCTGCCAAGACCAGGATACTGATAGCCACGGCGCCCGGATAAAAGCAGGCAATCCATCCGGCAAACCAGGCAACTCTGTCACGAAACAACGTTCGGCTGATCGCGTAAATCAAGCCGACAGAAATCGCGCCCAGCACCGCACCCACAAGCCGTACGGCCAATGCAGATTGAACCCCGGCAAGAATGAACCCGGACAGAAAAAGAGGATACCCGGGCGTGCGAAACACCTTGGCATAGGACGAGTTGTATTCGTACGACTCCCCTTCAGCAATTCTGATTGCCAACTGCCAATACCCTTCAGAATCACCGAATCTGAAATTTTGCCCCTCTTCAATCTGGGCTTCCCAATACAATGCAGCCACGACTCGAAGGCTCAACGCCACGAGGATAATCGGCCAAATGGAATGAAATCGGTTAAGTTTTGACACCATTTTGGATTAGGTGAGATAGGGAACGGCACCCTGATATGCCCAGTGAAAGGGTTTCATGGAAAATCTATCTACCAGAATGATTCGGGTTACATTGAAATCGAATTTCTTGCATGCTATCCTCAACATCTTGAAACGAACAAGAACAAATTACTGGCGAACAGGCAATTCACACCTCGGAGATCAGGTTTAATGGATCACTCAAGTCGAAACAAATTAATGTGGGCGAGCTTTCTGACACTCGTAGCCTCAGGCATGGGGTTTGCTGTCCGCACGGCAATGGGCGGCATTTGGGGCGCCCAATTCAACATTGACGGACAACAGTTTGGTTCCATTATGGGTGCCGGATTCCTCGGTTTTGGCATCATGATTTTTTTCGGTGGTATCTTGACCGAAAAATTTGGCTACAAACGCCTTTTGATGCTGGCGTTTGTGCTGCACCTTATCAGTGCAATCATGTTGTTTTTTCCGAGATTTCAGCCCAACAATGCATTTTTACTCCTGTATTACAGCGTGTTCCTATTCTCCATTGCCCAAGGTCTTTATGAAGCTGTAATCAACCCTCTGATTGCAGACCTTTATCCAGACAACAAAACCCATTACCTCAATATCCTTCATGCCGGTTGGCCAGGTGGAATGATTGTCGGTGGCCTGTTAGCGGCTACATTTGTTGGGGACGAGGCATGGATTACCAATGTCGCCTACTGGGAGATCCCCTTGGCAAGCTTTGTGGTTTTATTGTTCATGTACGCAATCCTTGCTTTTCCTCAACAATTCCCAGAAACCGTTGGAGAAAAAACTGCCGGAAACTGGGGACTTCTCTTCTCCTGCTTCGCTTCCCCCATAT
>JAZABE010000963.1:0-3734 GCA_036137535.1 Planctomycetota bacterium
CAGGTAATCCCCTTCGATCGAAATTTGCTGAATGCGTTTTCGCGTCTCCTTCTCTAAACCAATCGCTCCCAGTGCCTGGATCACCGAAGATTTCAAACCATCATCACTGCTGCCCAGATAACGCATCAGCTTGGGAACTGCCTTCTTAGCATCACTCCCAAGTTTTCCAAGCTTCTCGATTACGTCCAATTCAAATGTCGGATCGTCTAAACAACTTAACAATGTTTCCATGACTTTTTCCTTAGAACCCCCGACCTGATACAAGGCCCATGCTGAATACGGTTTATTGTGAAATGCCGGATCCAGCAGGGTTTGTTCAAGCAGAGGAATAAAGGGTTTCCCTTCTGCCCCAAGACAGCTGATCCCTAAAACCGCTCGCTCCTTGATCGTTTGGTGAAACGCGACCACTCCCTTTTCAAATAGCGGCTTGACCTCCGGTTCATTCGCGACACCGATCCCCCCTAAAGCCTGTAGAGCCCTGCCTCGTTCAGAAACATTTCCATGGCTTACCAATTCAACCAATCTACGTTTCGCCCCTTTAGCGCGGGGCCCAATTGCTGCCAAGGCTCGACAAGCAATGCAAACGGTATTAAACCGGTCGCTCTCCAGTAAATCAATTAACGCGGCCGTAGCCGGATGAGCTGGCGGACCAATCCCACAAAGAGCATAAACCGTCGACCACTGCCGCTTTCCGGGACCTAAACGAGTCATTAACGCGGGAACCGCTTCTTTAGCTTGGGGCCCTAATCGATGAAGAACGCCCGCGATCCCGAAATAAACCAAATCGCTTTTCGTCTCCAGATTATTCACTACGATCGGGACAACATCCGGACCCATTTTAGCCAAGGCCTGTCCGGCCACCTCGCCGTAGGGCATTGCGTCAGGAAATATTGTTCCTCCCATTTGCATCGAATCAATGACCGCCTGAATCGTTTGCTTGGAAGGTTTTCCCAAATAAGGAATGGCATCAACACAGGCCCCCCGGACATTGACATTTTTTGATTTTAGCTTGCGGGTCAGTTCGGCAATTGCCGCTGACGATTCTATCCCCAAGCCCGATAATTTCCGAGCAATCCTGACCACCTCATTATCCGGAGCTATCTTAATCTTGTTGATGAGATCGCTCTGCCCAAAAGCCAACTGGCTCATCGGCGTAAAAACCAAACATAGTCGGATTAAATGATTATTCATCCCAAACGTGTCCTGCAAGTTACTGATTCAACGAAGGTCATTATAGCGGGTTCAATTCCACAATTCTTCTGCAGCTCTCCCTTAAAAAGAATTCCCGAGGTGACCAACTTGGGTAAGTATTTTGATTCAAATTGCAATGCCGTCTCGGTTCTCCCAATCCGACAATCGGGTTTTCTCACCCCACGTTTTAATTCAAAGCAGGACCTCACTGCTGTTTTCCCTGGAGACCTTAGAAGTTTTCCCCAAGCGCAGTTCACGCAGCGGGATAACCACTGACAACGGCCCACACACGGGTGACCAAGATCCAAGCTCCAATGGTTGCTGCCACCACCGCACTCAACAAGACCGCACCGGAGGCCACATCGAGCCCATCCCGAACATTTTCGGAAAATTCATCAGTGATTTCTTTGGCCAGGTATTCGATCGCAGTATTTAGCATCTCGGCAATCATCACCAAACCGACACAAAGTCCAAGCACAAATCCTTCAAAAACCGAAACTCCCAACCACCAACCCAGGACCCCAACTCCGACTGAAACCGGGACATGAACCCAAAAGCTACTTTGCGAAACTAGGCTGATGCCAATTCCTCGAAACGCGTTAGAGAATTTCCGGAACCAACTTCCACCTTGATGACGGTTCATAATCACTTCCTATTGCCGATCGAAAAGGGCTCTTCGAATCTCATCCTCGAAACTGGCACTGGCATCGACGATACTCCGAAATTCATCTTTTTCTAAAACGAAACAGGCAGTTGGGCTTTTAGCAATAACGGTCGCATTTCTGGGTTGCTCTTTAATCAAAGCCACCTCTCCAAAATAATCTCCCGCCTTAAGCGTCGTCACTGCTCTGCCATCCACTACAATTTCCACGTGGCCCTTGGCAATAACAAAAAAATCTGATCCAACATCACCCTGTTCAATCACGCGATCACCGGCATCATACCGCCGAAGTTCCATTCGATCCGCAATCGCCGCCAAATCCACTGCCGTTAATTTGGCAAACGCCGGGAACTCCCGGATAATCGAACAAATGGTCGCCGACCGTTGAACCATCACATTCGAGCTGATCCTTCCGTCAACCATATTCACAATACGATCCGCGACGTCAAGGATACGATTATCATGAGTCACAATCAAAATGGTACACCCGTTTTCAACCGCCAGCTCTTTGAAAATATTCACAACTTCTCTACCCGATTCAGCATCTAATGCCGCGGTGGGTTCATCCGCCAGAATCAATTGCGGGCGATTTATCACACCCCTCGCAATTGCGACCCGTTGCTTCTGCCCTCCTGACAAACTGTTGGGTTTGTAATGAATTCTTTCAGCCAAGCCAAGACGAGTCAAAACTTCTTCAATTTTTGGCCGCACATCACTATCATGCTGGTTAATTAATTCACAGGCCATGCGAACATTCTGGTAAGCCGTCAACGACTCAAAAAGGTTATGTGCCTGAAAAATAAAACCGATGTTTTTCCGCAAATCAACGACATCTCTGGCCGACAAACCCAAAAGTTCAGTTTCTCTAATTCTCAAACTTCCTTCCTGAACTTTTCGAAGCGTACCAATCAACGTTAACAGTGTGGTTTTTCCCGAACCTGAGGGCCCAGTCATAATGACAATTTCGCCCGCACCAATATTCAAATGATTGTCAAACAACACCTGCTTGCGGGCATCACCCACTCCATAATGATGCTGCAGACCTTCCACTCGGACACTCAATTGGTCTGGCCGAGGATCCCATTTTTCCAACAACTCGTCGATCATCTTAAAACTGGATTCGCCCATCAGAACAGACTCGCGGGGTCAGCTTTCAACAATTTTCTCATCGCGATCCAACCTGAAATCAAACACATGAGAACCGTTAACCCAAAAATGAATAACGCTCTCGGAATTGTCATCATCATAATCAAACCGGTGACTTGTGCATTAATCTGAAAAACCATCAAACTGAACAAGCACCCAGGTATAAATCCGAGAATTGACAAAATCAACGATTCGGCAATCACCAGAGAGCGAAAATAGTAATCGTCATAACCCATCGCTTTAAGCGTAGCCAACTCCCCTATGTGGTCCGCGATATCCGTCGCTAATATCTGGTAACAAATAATTACGCCCACCACAAAACCCATTGCCGCCCCAATTTTAAAAATGATTCCGATCGGAGTGCTCGCAGACCAAAAGGCGACTTCGTTTTTGATAAACTCCTCTTTCGTCACCACGTTAACTAATGGCGGTAAAGCCGCCCGAACCCGTTCTTTCACTGCTTCGACCTGAAACCCCGGTTGAACTCGAACCAATCCCAGGTCAACGACGGATAACGGGTTGCGACCGGTTGCTAATCGCTGATTTCCCCGATATCCAAAATAATTCGAAAAATTCTTTTGGCCCATCACCAGATTTCCCTCATGCGCGAAATCTCGCCCCATCTGAAAAGTCCCAACCACCTGGATTTCTTTTTCGAGCAAGCGTCCAGTGTTTTCACCTTTGACACGAGTTCCTACGAACTGAAATCCAAACTCGGGTTTACTCAACCGGTCCA